>JANNYY010000121.1:0-28072 GCA_031410355.1 Chitinophagaceae bacterium
CCATAACCCAGCGGCCCCTGGTAGCTGCTGTAACTATGCCAGGTACGTTCAAAAGAAAGCGGTATGGGGCCGGGTAAAGAAAAATCAATATTATCCGTATAAAAATGCCCGCTTGCAACATCAACAGGATGGCTTTGCCCGGTGCCAACTAATTTTGATGCGGCGGTGAGTGGCCCGCAACCAACTTTGCCATTCAACTTATTCAATCCGGACTGTGCTACTCTTCTTGCTGCTTTTGCAAGCTTGCCCAACCCGGCCTTAAATAATTTATCTAAAATGGCCATTGGATTGATAGGAGTGGGTATGGAGTTTACCAGTACCGGTCTGCCAATTGGTATGGGCATAACGGTTCCTGAAGGCACAAATAATTCAGCTTGCGGCGCCCCGGGTTCGGGAGCTTTTTTTGCACCCGCCCGTTGACCTTTAAACAGGTCAATCACGCCCACATCCCAGCAGTCGTAATTAAGATGAAAACTGCCCACCATTGGATCGCCATCAGCAACAACAAAAAGGCTGCCTAAAAAAGCCTTGCCATTGTTTTTTGCAACTGATGCTGCAAATGCCGGGTGAAATCCTGCACCCATGGGTATATGCGGTACACTCTTGGTTTTTGTACCGGTTACTGCCCTTGGAATAAAATCGCCAAACTTAACCGTAGCACTCATACCTGCTACACCCATTGCAATAGCAGCAATTGCATCTTTATTTTTTGCTACCGAAGCTACTACACCTTTATCATCCGGTGCCGGCGGCGGCAATGCATCTAAAATGTCTTTTTTAAAAGTATTGATGATGCAGCTTACCCAATCTTTTGTGTTGAACAACATACCAATATAAGGATGGGGTAATGGTATGGGAGCGGGTGACGGTGGTATTGTTACCATGTGAACATCTATACCCATTACCGGATCCATTTGCTTTGCTGCAGGTAAAATAGCTTGCCCTTTAAACGCTCCAAGCGCTTTCATAACCGGCATCATCAGCGATTCGGAAAGCTTTCCGGTTAAGCCTTTTACTGAATCATAGGCACCTTTAACAGCCATGGCAACATCAACGATATTGCCGCCGTCCTTTGAATTAAAATTCTTGATCGCATCTGTAGCTTTACTTACAGAGTCTGTTGTATCATGCACATTTCCCTGTGCAGATGTGGATGCTGCACTTACATCAGATTGTGTATTATGTGCAGCAGGTGCATGTGCATTATGTGCCTGTTGATTATTGGCACCAGCATTATTATTACCGCCAGTAGCATTATTACCTGCTCCGGCATTGCTGCCCGAACTCGTATTTTCGCCCGAAGGTATAATGTTACTCATATAATAACTATGATTTTAAATAAGTAAGTTCTATTTTGTTAATTATGGTTCATTTTCTGAATAAGGCCATATAAGACCAAATGCCACCTGCTATAACCAACACTACTCCCAGTATAAAACCAACAACCCTGGCTGTGTTGCGGCCCAAATACCTGCTAAGTTGACCGATAGTCCACTTATTTTGATAACTTTCGTCTGGCTTAAATAACCAATCCCAGTTTTTTATTGCGCCTATAATTACTAAAATGCCAAATACTAAAAATGCCAAAGAAACAATCTTGCTGAATGTGTTTCCATTATTGTGTATCCAGTCTTTAATTTTATCAATCATTGTAAATATTATTTTTAATTACAGATCAGTTAATTATGATTTTAGTTTTCAGCAGCTTCCAGTTCCTTTTTTTTAAGAGCTGCATTGTCAGGAATTTGTTTCCAATTTCTTACTTTATCTAACCAATCGGGGCCATAAATTGGTAAGGCTATTTCATTTAGTTCCTGCATGGATATAAGTGCAATATGATTAGTTTGTAAAAGCAAGTCAAGTACGCCTGCATAGGTAGTTCCGGCTGCTGCTTCAGCATCAATTGTATTGCCAAGCCTGGCCCCAGCCGATAAAATTTTAGCAGCATAATCTTTTTGCCCGCTTTTTAATGCACTTTCGCCGGCCATCCTGCAGGCTTCAATTGCCAGGGGCATGTTGCCCTGTTGCTTATAGGTTTCAAAAGCAACACTAAAATCAGCGCAGGCTTCCGTTCTGTTACCATTAATAAAAAAAACAGTACCCCTGAACATAACTGCCTGTGCCATCAGTTGCGAAACAATATCATTTTCAAAATAAGCTTTGGATGCTTTAGCGGTTTCAACAGCTTTTTGAGCATAGGCAAGCGTTTCATCTTTTTTTCTGTACCTGATTTTATCATTTGCCAATGCTATATAAACTACCACCACCTGCATTATCCAGTAAGGATCTTTACTTATAAATTGTGTAGCAGTTTTAATACATTCCTGCCCCCATTTCTCAGCTTTGATTTCATTGCCTGCACTAATTTCATTCAACATCTTCATAAATAATTGCCTGTATGCTGTTGCAGGATCATTGGGATCGCCCATGGCAGCAACCTGTTCCATTGCTTTGGGCATATTTAAATTTATAGGAACGATTGTAATATGTGGGGTATATTTTACAGCAAGTTCTTCAAAAACAGGGCTGGCAACAGTATCATTAAATAAGAATTTTACTGCCGGATCAATTCCTGCTTCAAGCGCATTGTTAAACCATACACTTAAATTTTTACCATTAACCGGTCCTTTAAATACAGCAACAGTAAACAGGCCATCCGGAAGATCTATTTCTTTTGCAAGTGCATTAAAATTTTTCACAAAAAGCAATGCCGGGTTTTTATCATTTTGCGTTGAGTGATCAGCCCGCCAGGGTACAGGTACATAGTCTATACGACTATCTTTTTCACTGTTATTCCAAATTTGCATTATTTCTTCCAACTCAGCTAAAAGAGCCTTACTGAATTGTTTTGGATCGTAGCATTCCGAATCAAAATGAAAGGCAATATCCAGGATGGGCGTATCTGTACCAATCATGTACGTGTAAAATGTATCAACCATTTCAGTTTCATCGGGCTGGCAGCGAATAAGAACTAATCTTGCCCGGGTATTTGCTTTCGCATCTTCCCATTTTTCGCAGATCAACTCAATGCGCTGTTGTATGGGATTAGATTGCATGGCAGCGTAATTAATTTAATTTAACAATAGCACCTTCTATTGATGTTGGGCCCGATGATTTTACTGAAGTGCTGGCATCGCCATTTAGTGTGGATTTAGGCGAAGTGACTGTAGCTTCTGCAGTACCTGAAACAGTAGATTTTGTACCCTCCATTATTGCATCCCCGCCTTTTGCAGCAGAAAATGAAGCAGGCCCGCTAGCCATTACTGCATCATCTGTACCTTCAATACTTACATGTGCTGCGGAAATTGTGATTGTATCTCCATCCATAGTTATGGATGATTTGCCGTTGGTTAAAGCAATTTTGGCTGAAGCCGTAATTGTGATTGTATTTGTACCGTCAATTTCTATTTTATTACCTGATGATTTATCAACTATGGTTATACCTGCTCCATCATCAAGAGATATGGTATGCCCGCTTTTGCTGTTAAGGCTTTTTGTATTATTACCGCTACCGCCGCCACCGCCACTTTTGCCATGAAACATGCTTCCCATCACAAATGGCCGGTCAGGATCATTATACCGGAAACAAATTAAAACCTGGTCACCGGGTTCAGGTATTACTACAAATCCCCTGTTTTTGCCACCGCCTTTTCCACTGCCGGCATCCGGAGTCATTACCCTGATCCAATCCGTCATTTCACTTCCTTTTTGCCAAAGCATCTGCACTCTTACCCGGCCAATATTATCCGGGTCTTTATTGTCTTTAACGGTTGCAATTTGTGGTTCTGCTACCGGCATAATAATTGGGATTACCGGCAATACTTCCACGCTTGATGGAATGGCTTCAAATGTGTTATAATACTTTCCGTTTTCATTAACATGATGTTCGATGGCAATGACAAGAAAATTTCCATAATCTTCTTTTACAAAAGAAAGCTCCTGAAGTTTTGAAACTTTTACATTAATTATTGAACCGATTGATATACCGGGATTATAACAGGTACCGGTCAGCACTTCCAGGTTTGCCGCAATGGCAGCTTTTTGTTTTTTTACAAAATTTTCCAGGTCAGCTTTATTTTCCACCCGTTGCCTTATTGGTAAATTCACCGGTTCTGAATAAAGATTATTGGATTCTTTTAAAACATAACTGGCATATTGGCCCATTCCGTTCACATTTGCCGGAGCATCGTATTTTTCTACCTTATCTTCTTTTGAAAGATACGCATAGTTACTGAAATTCATTGGCTGTGCCTGCAGTGTCATTTGCATGCTGCTTATGTCTTCGCCATAAGTGATATCAATAGTTTTTGTTGAAGAGGGTTTGCCAAAATTAAGGTCCTTACCATCGTAGTAAAAAAATTCGCTAAACTCATTGGCCAGCCTGTTTATAAAGTGAAAACTACTTTCTTTATACTGGCATATATAGGTTATCTGCTTACTATATTGATTCTTTATATTAACGTTGCAATTTACCTGGCCAAGTGGTTTTGTAACCGTCTGTACTATCTTTTTTAGATCATTTTTATAGAACGAGGCAAGATGCTGGCCATTTTCCAGCAGGATGGTAGGGCTATAACCGATCAATACCAGGTCAGCATCAGATTTACCCGATTGTTCCATTCTTACTTCGCAGATGATACCCCTGAATTCAAAAGCATCTTCCACGCTTAATTCCAATTTTTTCAACCGTATCAGGGCAGACTTACCAATTTTTTTCTGGGCATTTTCCAAACTGAATGATCCGGAAGTTTCCAAAACATCATGACTGATACGGATAATAAACTCATGATGTGCATTAAATTTTTGTCTGAGCGTAATATTTGTATAATGCTCTACCTTATTACCGTCAATTTCAATTTCTGCAATTACTAAATATTCCATAATCATTTTTTAATGAAAATCATACAGATAAAGTTAGATAAATAAAACTCAATTTTATCTAATCATTAAACGGCATAAACGGTATGCCTGCATTTGCAGTTTAAGGTTTCATCAGGCTAATGGCATTGTAAATAAATATTTCAATTTATTTCTGTGGCCAATCATTTTTATGTTCTGCTCCGCCAATTTTTAATGTTTGGGCAGATATTGTAAAGCTTATTAGCATTGGCTGAGAGCCGATTGTGTCGAAATTTTCGCCAAAGCGAACGACATAACCTTTTTCAAAAGAAAGCTCCTTAAGTTTGGCATCTTCATCACTCTTTTTAAAAGTAATGGTACCATCTAATGGCTTGTGCTGGTTATTCACCATGGCTTCAATAATTGAAGTATCGTCGGTAGATTCAACTACCAGATCAATGGTGCCGCCATAAACTACTGATGCTGGTCTGCCTTTACCATCCACTTCTCTGTGAAGTGCATAACTGCAGGAGATTACATCAAATTCTTTACTTCCGATTTTTGCTGTTGCTTTAAATGACATAAAAAAAGTTTTAACTGTTGATAATAATAAATACAATTTAACAAATATTCTTTATTCTTCATAACATTTTTTGGATTTTAGAAATATATTGTTTTTAATGCCTCAATTTTTTAATCGTATTATAAAAGGGAAAAAACGTTTAATACAGATTTATATTTAAATGCATTGATAACAATACTTTCATACTGCTAAGGTGAATAATTTTATTATGTACACCATAGGTATTTATACCTGATTTTTTTTCGATGTGTTTTTTTTACACCAGTTGTGTCTCGATTTACACTGTTTTTTTTTGAAACTCCATTGGTGGTTAGTTTTAAATTATTAAACGTGCTTTAAAATTCAAATGCTATTCAGGGCTAAAATCTTATTTTTGATTAAAATCGGCTTAATTGCCACACCGCTTAAGTTTTTGAAATTTATATAATTATGGCTAATATTTTAATAATAGATGATGAAAAATCTATTCGTAAAACCCTTTCTGAAATTCTGAGTTATGAAGGATATAAAATAGATGAAGCCGGTGATGGCGAAGAAGGATTAAAAAAGTTTACTGAAAAAACTTATGATGTAGTGCTTTGCGATATTAAAATGCCCAAACTGGATGGTATTGAATTTTTGGACAGGTCGAAATTAGTAAACCCGGATGTACCAATCATAATGATAAGTGGCCATGGTAATGTGGATACTGCTGTAAGCTGTTAAAAAAGGCGCTTACGATTATATAAGCAAACCGCCCGATTTAAATCGTTTGCTTATTACCCTGCGTAACGCATTGGACAAACAAAGCCTGGTTACTGAAACCAAAGTGCTGAAACGTAAAGTAGGCAAGGCTTTGGAAATGGTTGGCGACAGTGGCCCATTAAATAAAATAAAAGATACCATTGAAAAAGTAGCCCCCACAGATGCCCGTGTTTTAATTACCGGCGAAAATGGAGTGGGTAAAGAACTGGTGGCCAGGTGGATTCATGAAAAAAGCAACCGCAACAGCGGCCCCATGATAGAAGTAAATTGTGCCGCCATACCGGCAGAATTAATAGAGAGTGAATTATTTGGACATGAAAAAGGTTCTTTTACATCTGCCATTAAACAACGTATTGGTAAGTTTGAAACTGCCAATGGAGGCACTTTGTTTTTAGATGAAATTGGAGACATGAGTTTAACAGCCCAGGCAAAAGTATTGCGTGCCTTGCAGGAAGGTAAAATTACCAGGGTAGGGGCCGAAAAAGATATTTCGGTTGATGTAAGGGTTATTGCAGCAACCAATAAAGATTTGCTTAAAGAAGTGGATGAGAAAAATTTTCGACTCGATCTGTATCACAGGCTGGGCGTGATCATTATTCATGTTCCTTCCTTAAATGAACGCAGGGATGATGTGCCTTCACTGGTAGAACATTTCCTGGATATTATTGCAACTGAATATGGCCAGCCAAAAAAAGAAGTGGAACCTAAAGCGATGGATGCTTTAAAAAATTATAACTGGACCGGCAATATCCGTGAATTAAGAAATGTGGTGGAAAGGCTGATCATTTTATCGGGTAAAACAATCAGCCTGGAAGATGTTGAAAATTATGTATTGCCAAGGAAATAATAAATTTAAAATGAAAACTATTTATTGCATAAGCGGATTAGGAGCAGATGAACGGGCGTTTTCAAAATTAAAAATAGATGGGTATGACTTAAAGATCATTCACTGGCTTATGCCGGAAGCTGGTGAATCTTTACAACAATATGCATTAAGAATGAGGGCAGCAATAAATGAAGAAAATCCAATACTGATGGGGCTTTCATTTGGCGGTATGGTTTGTACCGAAATAGCAAAACAAATAACCGTTGAAAAAATAATCCTCATATCCAGTGTAAAATCTTCAAAAGAACTGCCACTTTGGATGAAGACTGTGGCTATTTTAAAATTGAATAAAATAATTCCACTAAAGTCAACAAAGTTTACACAACCCATCCAAAACAAAATGCTTGGTTTGCAAACCGCAGAAGAAAAAGCTTTAGTGGCCTGTTTTAGAAGAGAAGTAGACCTGCCCTATACCACCTGGGCCGTCAACCAGGCCATCAACTGGAAGAATGACTGGCAACATCCACATATCTATCATATTCACGGCGATAACGACCACATGTTCCCGATCAAAAATATAAAACCAACATTTACCATAAAAAAAGCGGGGCATTTTATGATCATGAACCGGGCTGACGAAGTAAGTAAATGTGTTAATTCCATTTTGCAGCGGAATTAATTTTTTTCTGTTAAACATTTCAAAACATTATTTACGGAAACCTTTGTCAAACGGTTAATTATGGTATTTTTGGCACTTCTAAAATTTAACGCATGAGTATAGGCTGGATAGTTTTTATAATGGGTACGCTGGGCTGGCATATTGGTATGTATGGTATGTTTAAAAAAGCAGGGATAGAAGGCTGGAAAGCTTTTGTGCCTTTTTACAATACCTGGTGTATGGTTCAAAAAATGGAACTAAAAAAATATTGGTTCTTCTTACAGTTCATCCCTGTAGCCGGCCAGTTTATCACCATCTGGATATGTATAAAATTTGTTGAGCACTTTGGCCGCTTCGGTTTTTGGCATCATGCCGCTGCTGTATTTTTTCCGTTTATTTATTTTCCTTATTTGGGATTTTCTAAAAGTGAACGTTATGCAGGTATAAAAGTTGTAAAAAACTATAAAAAATCAGCCGCCAGGGAATGGATTGATGCGGCTGCATTTGCAATTGTTGCGGCAACTCTCATACGCACATTTGTTTTTGAAGCGTATACCATTCCTACACCTTCTGAAGAAAAGACATTATTGGTTAACGATTTTTTGTTTGTGAGCAAATCCACTTATGGGCCACGAATTCCCAATACGCCTATTGCCATGCCTTTCGTTCATCATACCATACCCGGTTTAAATGTTAAATCTTATGTAGAATGGATACACATTCCTTACACCAGGTGGTTTGCCAGCCCGGTAAAAAGAAATGATGCGGTTGTTTTTAATTTCCCCGTAAATGATACGCTGATAAATGATGAAGTAAATTTTGGCAGCCGTACCACTTATTATGAAGCTGTCAGGCAACTGGGCAGGGAAAGGGTTTGGCAGGATTATGGTGAAATAATTATTACAAGGCCGGTTGATAAAAGAGAAAATTTTATTAAACGATGTGTAGGCATTGCAGGTGATTCTATCCAGGTAATAAATGGTAAACTGCATGTTAATGGTAAACCCGAAGATTATTTTCCCCAGTCTGAACGATATTACTTATTACAGGTTCCCGAGGGAATTTATCTTGATGAAGAAATATTAAGCGGGATGGGAATTAATGTTCGTGTGTCGCAGGGTGATTTTAAACAGGAAGAAAAAAACCTGTACAGGATAAATATCACCAATGAAGAAAAAGCAAATCTTAAATTACCGCCAGGCTATATTTTAAAAGATTATATAGTTGACATCAACAACCCGGAATTTCCTTACAAACAACTTTTTCCATATTACAGTGACAATAAAAACTGGACTGCGGATAATTATGGGCCAATATGGATACCTAAGAAAAATGCAACCATACAATTAACAGCAGATAATATTATCCGCTACCAGCGTTGCATAGAAGTTTATGAAGGCAATAAATTTGAAAACAGGGGTGGAAAATATTTTATTAACGGGGCAGAAGCCGGCAGCTATACATTTAAAATGAATTATTACTGGATGATGGGAGATAACCGCCATAATTCGCTGGATAGCCGCTATTGGGGTTTTGTACCGGAAGATCATGTGGTTGGCAAAGCATCGCTGATATGGTTCAGTTATGAAAACGGTCCCCGCTGGAAACGTTTATTCCGATGGATCAAATAAGTTGTTTCTGTTTAAATTTTAAGAATTAACTTTATAATATGGACCGGGTCCTCTCTGCGGCAATGCAGAGAGGACTTTTTGTCTGAATTAAAAATTAGTAAATTTGCTGTATGAATAAAGAAGAATACCAGTTTTCGTATGACGTGTACAACTCTGTTGACGAACTGAATGAAAAAGATGCCTGGCTGGTTAATGAAGCAAGGGAAGTTACAGCATCGGCCTATGCTCCGTATTCAAACTTTAATGTAGGCGCTGTAGCCAAACTGGCAAATGGCGAAATTGTAGCGGGTACTAACCAGGAGAATGCCTCTTATCCTGTAGGCATTTGTGCCGAAAGGGTTTTACTGGCATCAGCAGCATCCTTATATCCAAACATAGCCATTGATACCATTGCCATCAGCTACGATAATACTACCGGCGTAAGCAATCATCCAATTTCGCCATGTGGCATGTGCCGCCAGAGTTTGGTTGAATATGAAGAACGTGTAAAGCAACCAATACGTTTAATTTTAAGCGGGCTTGACGGGAAAGTGATTATTGTTGAAAAAGCGAATTCACTTTTACCCCTGTCTTTTGGAAGTATTGATCTAAAATAAAGTTTGCACACCGTTGGCAATCTTTCCTTCGTGTTCCAGTAACCATTTTTTACGCCAGAGATCACCGCCATAACCCACCAGGGTGCCGTTGCTGCCAATTACCCGGTGACAGGGAACGATAATACAAATACTGTTATTACCATTGGCTGTGCCAACTGCCCTTATTGCTTTTACGTTTCCGATACGTTTACTCAATTCAAGATAACTAATTGTGCGGCCATAGGGAATATTACAAAGTTCTGCCCATACTGTTTGCTGAAATTCAGTACCCACCTGCAAAGTGTGCAATGTAAATTCAGTTCTTGTTCCTGCAAAATATTCATCTAATTGTTTAGTGCAGGATTTTATTATGGGAGATTTTGGTTTGACAAAACTTAGTTCGCTTTCATTTATTTTAGCCCCCTTCCAAGAATTAACAAACAACACATCAGAAATGGCACTGCCAGTGCTCCTGATCTCCAGGACACCAACCGGTGATTGATAATATGTAATTTCAATATTCATTTTTTGTAGGAACATGCCTTGCGGCGTGTTCTGCGTGTTCTGATGCTGTGTTCAAAGAACACGCCGTAAGGCGTGTTCCTACCCAATCTTACTTCCATTTTTAACCGGCAGCGACGGCTGCAACAAAACCACATCATTATTTTCGTTGTAAACACCCAATACCAAACATTCGCTGAAAAAATTGGCAATTTGTTTTACAGGAAAATTTACCACAGCAATAACCTGTTTGCCAACCAGGGCTTCTTTAGCATAAAGTGTTTTTATTTGTGCCGATGATTTTTTAATTCCAAGTTCACCAAAATCAATACTGAGTTGATAAGCCGGTTTTCTTGCCCCGGCAAAATCATTCACCTGCAGGATGGTGCCTGTGCGGATATCTATTTTTTCAAAATCATCCCAACTGATCATAGCGTTTCAGTTTTAATAACTGCATCTACATTTAACGGGCCATAAATATGTGGAAATTCTTCATTTACTGAAGGCGCTAATTCATATTTTAAATCTGCAGTTAATTTTGTTTCATCAATATGCAATAAGATCAAATTATTTTGACCTTTATAATACCGCTCTAAAACACCCTTTACCTGTTCCGCTTTGCTGGTATGTATAAAGCCTTCCAATGCTAAAGAGGGAGCTTCATAAAAGCCTTGCTGTATTGCTTTTTGCCAGTTTATTTCGGTTACTACGTGGTAGATCATTCGTCTAATAAATTTGCAAGCAAAAGCAGTTCATCCATTTTGTAACGGTTGCGGTCGTTATCAAAACACTTGCTTAACTCTTCTAATAAATATTGAATAATACGCCGGTTATTGCGCTGGCGAAAATAAGAAGGCACAGGCGGCACAGAAATGCGTTTAAAATAAGCTTCTACATCCTGGTGGCTATACATCTGCCCGTTAAGCGGATCAATAAAAAAATTTATTTTTTCAGATGCATGGCCAACCGGATTCAGCAAATCGTGTTGCGGATCAAAATAAGCCAGTATAAATTGCCTGGGAATATTAACCGCTTTTACGGGGATATCGAGTAATTCGCAAAGCGCAATATAAATAATGCCATTGCTTAAGGCATTGCCTTTTTTACTTTCAAGGGTTTTATTTATTAAATAATCATCGGGATTAGTATAGCCAAACTCAACAGCTTTTTGTTTGTAGTAATTATAAAAAATACTGGTAACTATATTTATCTGTTCAATAGGAGTAAGGTAGTTATTGAGTTCAAGCCAGGTGTTGCGCCGCAGTTTTTCAATTTCCTGGTAAATCATTTTGGCATCCAGGTCGGGGTAATGATACCGGGCCACCAGCAAGGCACCTTCCATCAGGTCAGCATCTCTTGATGCCCAATCCGTAAAATCTTTTGTAAGATCCCTGAAATGCAACCGGTGTATCAGTAATTCAATGCGTTCCTGTATCTCTTCATTACTGGTATTTTCCCAAAGGCTTTCCAGGTTGGGAATGATATCTTTTCCAAATGAAATGATCTTATCGCTTACGGTACTGTAAACATATTCATCAGGATCGTCAATTAAATGTAAAAGGGCCGATATTTCTTTGTTTTCTTTCAAGCTCAACAATATTTTTAATGAATATCGTAAAAGGAAAGGAAATTAAGAAGTTAAAATTTTCCACAGTTGTGATAAAATAAAGTTTTATTTATGCAGTTTTATTGTTTAGCCATTCAAGACTTAGTCTTGTTGTTTGTATTATACAGTCATTAGTAGTTATACAGATCAATTCACTTTAGCAGAAAGCATATATGCCGACCAGGTTTCCACATCATCATTTGTTAGTTGCCTGAATTCTTTTGCCAGCTGGTTGCGACGTAAACCCAGATCTTTTTTATAAGTTATGATGTTCAATAATGTAAAATTATATTTTACCAGGTAATCTTTGTGCACAGAAACACAAGCCCGGTTTATAAGCATTTTTTTTCCGATGCTGAATAGTTTCCATTCAACCGCCGAGTAGGCCCAGTGTCCATTCCATATTTTTGAAGAACCCAGCGAAGAGAAGTCAATTACATGCGCCATCATGCCCTTTGGCTTAAGCCATTTATTCATGGCAGGATATATTAAATGTAGATCCGCGTATTGCAAAACCGATTGCGAAAAAACAAAGTCTATACTTTCATCTTTAATATCAATAACCTGCCAGGGTACAAAATAATTTACAAAATTGTTAGAGGGCGCCGGTGATGCCAGTTCGTTTCTTATAGCAGCTAATCTTTCTACAGCCATTGACCTGGCGAGTATTTCTTCAGTAAGGATATGTGCAGGAAAATCATAGTTATCCAGGTTGGGTATTGCTTTTGGATACACTTTATCATCCGGCAGGGGAGTTTTATTAGTGAACAAGATAACAAGTTCATCAAATATTTTTACATTATGCGCAGCATTTCCATAGGTAAAAATATCCATGCCAATATACTTTTCGCAACCGCATAATAGTGCAGCTATTCCCGTTCCCAGTGAATCACCCGGGCCTAACTCTGCTACTGATGCCGGTATGTCTTTTTTGTATTTGTTTAAAAGGATTAAATGCCGCAGCCATGTAGCATAACAATACATGCTGTCTGTAGATCCGCCGGTAGATGATGGAGCATGTAAACTCCTGATCGGGATCATAGTTTTTATTAATCCTTTTGTAATGTGGATGAATTTTTCTACTATCACATTTTTTAAGTGAATTTAGGTAAATGTTTTTAATCTTAATAATACATCAACAGAGAAGAAAGTATGTGAAAGGAAAGGGAATTAAGAAGTTAAAATTTTCCACAGGTGTGATAAAATAAAATTGTTATAACTGGCAGTTTTAATAAAGTTTTTATCAGCGTTATAAAATGTTATTGGTCAGTATACCAACTACGGTATTGGCATCTTAATAATATTCAAAGGTCATTGTGAAGTTTTGTATAGGCCCCGGAGTATAAGTTAAACTCCCTGTTGCATATAACGGATAAAAACCTGAATTATAAGTTACATAATTAATAAGAATTGAAGTGCTTGCCGGAGGATTTACCTCATTGTATGCAGTAAAGTTATTTGGCGCCCTGTAAAAATATTTTGCATCATCACAATACAATGTAAAAGCATATTTAAAGAGATCTATTACTGCGAAGGGGTTGTTTTTATTGTCATACGTATAGGTTGAACTACCTTTGGGTACGTTTGATGCATCGCCGGACCGTGAACCGGTTATCCTGTTTTGAGCATCAAAAATAAGACTGTCATTTCCCATAAAATGCAGGGCAGGGCCCGGTGATGATAAAACATACTTGCCAAGAACTACCATGTTGGCGGAAAGATGGTTGTAAGTATTGCGAACACTTATATTTCCATTATAATAATATTCTTCCTTAATTACCCTGTTTGATGCATCATAAAAGTACAGGGTTGAATCAACACCCGCTGTTTCCCGTGTAATGGTATTTTTTACAGGATATGGATTTGATCCGTTATAAGTGAAAGACGAATAATTTTCCCCGGTTATTTTAATGGGGGTAAATGAGGAATCTTCACTCCATTCTTTAAATGTTAGCAGCCTGTTGCCTGCATCATAGGTTAAGGCTGTAATGTAAGCCTCCCTGGTTCCGGTAACAGACTGTATTATCCTTTTTATTTTTGTGCCACTGCCGCTGCTGGTAGTTGTAAAACTTGAATCGCCACCATACGCAGTTCCCGCACTATTTGTAGCATAAGCCCTAACATGATAAGTGGTGCCGGCTGTAAGCCCGGTTAGGGCACTTGTAAATATGCCTGTGCCGTTTCCGTCTGTAGTATGGTTACCGGTGGCAACAGGGTTTGCGGTTGTGCTCCAACAAACGCCACGGGCAGTTACGGTTGCACCGCCATTGGAAGTTACATTACCGCCACTTGATGCTGTTGTTGATGTTATTGAAGATATGGTTGATGTAATTACTGTTGGTAAAACTGCTGTGATGGTGGTTGAAAAAACAGAATCGCCACCATAAGCAGTTCCCACCGTATTTGTAGCATAAGCCCTTACATGATATAGTGTGCCTGCTGAAAGCCCAGTTATGGCACTGGTAAATATTCCTGTGCCTGTTCCGTCGGTAGTGTGATTACCAGTTGCAACCGGGTTTGAAGTTGTACTCCAGCAAACACCACGGGCTGTTACGGTTGCGCCACCATCTGCTGTAACATTACCACCTGCAGTTGCTGTTACTAAAGTTATTGCAGTTATTGATGCAGTTGTAACAGTTGGTAAAGCCGTTGTTGATGATGTGGTTGTAAAACTTGAATCGGCACCATAAGCAGTGCCAATAATGTTTACAGCATAAGCCCTTACATGATAAGTTGTGTTTGCAGTAAGCCCTGTTAAAGGGCTTGCAAAAATTCCGGTGCCGGTGCCGTTGGTTGTATGACTGCCTGTAATATCAGGATTGGGAGTAGTAGCCCAGCAAACACCACGTGCTGTAATCGTTGCGCCGCCGTCATCGGTTATGTTACCGCCGCTTAATGCAGTTGTATTTGTTATTGAAGTTGTTGTTGTGGTGCTAATTGTTGGTAAGAGAGATGTGTTTTCAGGACTTAATTCTTTTTGACAATTGAAAGAGACTATAGCTAAAAGGAGGATGATGCGAATATGTTTCATTTAGTATGGTTTGGTTTTCAAATATAGTAAAATAAAGGTTAGAGGTAAATCCTGGAACTTTCAGAAAGGGAAAGCCAAAAGCCGCAAAGTTCAATTTAATCATAGATGTCTTTACGATTGCCAATTTCCACTACAAATACTGTAAAGATCTTATCTTCAATCTTGTAAATAACCCGGTAATCACCTATCCTGATTCTGTAACCGGGGCGGCCCCTAAGTTTTTTATAACCAACTGGCCTGGGATTGTCTGCCAGTTCATCAATTGCTTTAATAATGCGGTTGAAATGGGGAGGAGGGATTTTACCTAATTGTTTCTGAGCATACCTGTCAATAACAAGTTGGTACATGATCAGTTGCTTTTTCTTTTGGCTTTTAGTTCTTTTACGGCTTTGTCAAAAGCAATAAATTGAGGTTTGCGTTTCATAGCCAGGTCGTAAGCTTTAATATCCTCCATTTCTTCGGCAAGCTCCAGTAATTTTTTATACTGGTTCATCGGAATTTGAACGGCAACAGCTTTTCCTTTCTTATTTAGTATAACTTGTTCGGTGATGCTCATGAGATAAATAATTGTTTATCAAATTTAGAGAAGTTTTCCGAAAATGTAAATGGCTTTGTTTGTTTTGAGAGATCCGGACACAGTCTGGTAGAATTAAAATGGCACCAGTGATCCCTTTATCCTTTCGTTTAAATTTAATGAATTGGGTAGGGAATAGTGCAGGCAGTACCCTTACAATCGTCGTTGGTCATAAGACCAGACGACGGCGAAGATGGGTGCTGGCGATTGAGGCGAAGACCAGCAGAGGCGGAAAATACAAATCTTGGTCACAAAAAATCATTTCTTCTTAGTCGCCTTTCTGGTTTTCAATATAGAGGGGTTTTGCAGAAAGAATATTCTAAATAAAAACATTACATTATGAAAACCTGGCCGGGATTTTTTTTTGTGTAGTTGCTTACCTAGGATTTACGTCCGTGATCCATTATTTTTTTTACCACTAACAAAGGCATCAGGCAAATTAAACAAAGTACCAGGGAAATAAGGGTTGCGGGATATTTATCAGTATCAAATAGCTGGCAGTAATACCTGATCAATAAAGTTGCAGGAGGTAACTCGAAATAGCCGGCAATGAAGCTGTATATAAGAATTAATATAAAAAGCACCAGGAAAATTTTTGAGGAAGGTGTTTTGTTACTGGTCTCCATCAGGGGATTATTTAGTTGCTAAAAAATCATAAATATTCGCCACTATTAAAGCGGCAAATATCAGTAAAATTATAATGAGTAGAATTGTTTTTGTTTTCATTTATATACGCATCACTTCTTCTTCGCCACCTTTTTAACCGCTGCCTTCTTCTTCGCCGGCCCTTTCTTATCAAATGCTTTTGGGTCCTGTGCAAGTATCATCGCCTTCACTTCATCAAGGCTAACAGTGGCTAAGGACTCTGCAGTATGTTTTCCTTTTGGTAAACGAATTCGTTTTTTACTGTAAACCACTTCCGGGCCCCAGCGGCCATTTTCTACCGCAATCTTTTCTTCGGGCCATTGCTGAATAAAGCGGTTCGCTTCTTTTTCTATTTTCTTTTGGATGAGTTCGTTGCAATCGGCCTGGGTAAGGTTTTCAAAATTATAACGGGCAGGAACATTGATGAACATTTCGTTCCATTTAATAAATGGCCCAAATCTTCCCTTGCCTTTTGTAATTGGTTTTTCATCATAAAAAGCAATGGGTGCATCTTCAAATTTTTTGGCATTGATGATCTCAATGGATCTTTCAAGGGTAACAGATGATGGCTCTTCACCTCTTGGCAGGGATATAAACTGTTCACCAAATTTTACATAAGGGCCAAAGCGGCCAATGTTTACCGAAATTTCTAAACCTTCATGTTCACCAAGGGGAGCGCCCAGTTTAAAAAGTTCCTGCGCTTCTTCCATCGTAATGGTTTCAATACTCTGCGAAGGTTTTAGTTTGGCAAACTTTGGCTTTTCATCACCTTCGGCAATACCAATCTGCACCATCGGGCCATAGCGGCCCATCCTGGCAATAACGGCTTTGCCGGTTGCCGCATCTGTACCCAATGCCCTTTCACCTACAGCACGTTCGGCATTTTCCAATGTATGCTCAACACCTTCATGAAAAGGCGTATAAAAATCTCCTACCATTTTACTCCACTTCATTTTACCATCAGCAATTTCATCAAATTCTTTTTCTATTTCAGCAGTAAAAGAATAGTTCATCACTTTATCAAAATGCTGGCTCAAAAAATCGGTTACCACCAACCCTAAATCTGTGGGAAACAATTTTGATTTTTCTGCACCGGTATTTTCCTGGTCGGTAATTTTCTTTATCTCATCATTTTGTAAACGTAATACCCTGAAGTTTCTACGGGTTGCATCTTTATCTTTTTTCTCTACATAATTACGCTTAATGATTGTTGAAATAGTGGGAGCGTAAGTACTCGGGCGGCCAATGCCCAGTTCCTCCAGTTTCTTTACCAGCGAGGCTTCTGAATACCTGGCAGCATGTTTGGTAAATCTTTCGGTTGCTGTCATCTTTTCAAATTCTAATACCTGCCCAACCCTTAAATCAGGTAAGCGGCTGCCGTCGCCATCATCGCCTTCTTCATCTTCATCAGTACTTTCTAAATACACTTTTAAGAAACCATCAAATTTTATTACCTGTCCGCTGGCAGTAAGTTCCTGGTTGTTGGTGCTGATATTTATTTTCGCAGTCGTGTTCTCCAGTTCTGCATCACTCATTTGCGAGGCAATGGTTCTCTTCCAGATCAGTTCATACAACCTGTTGAGATCCATGTCGGCAACCGATTTATTTTCCATGTAGGTAGGCCTTATAGCTTCATGCGCTTCCTGTGCACTTTCATTCTTGTTTTTGTATTTGCGTACCTGTAAATATTTGTCACCAAAACTGCTTTTTATCTCCGCCTTAATGGCATCCATTGCCGTATCGCCCAGGTTCACGCTATCGGTACGCATATAAGTTATCTTACCGCTTTCGTATAGTTTTTGTGCAAGTAACATGGTTTTGGTTACACCGTAACCAAGTTTGCGGCTTGCTTCCTGTTGCAGGGTAGATGTTGTAAAAGGCGCTGCAGGCGTACGTTTTCCGGGCCTTACCTGAATGTCTTTTACTGTATATTTTGCGCCAATGCAAGTCTGCAAAAACTTTTCGGCATCTTCTTCCTTATTATATTTATTGCCTTCGGCTTTAAAAGAAACTGTTCTGTTGTTAAGATCGGTAGCGGCAAGCGAAGCTTCTAATTTAAAATTACTAACCGCAGTGAACTGGTTGATCTCTCTTTCTTTTTCAACAATTAATTTTACTGCCACGCTTTGTACCCTGCCGGCGCTTAAGCCACCACTCATTCCAATTTTGCGCCATAAAACCGGGCTCAGTTCAAAGCCAACAATGCGGTCAACAATTCTGCGGGCCTGTTGTGCATCCACCAGGTTCATATCAATTACACGTGGATTTTGTACAGCAGATAAAATGGCAGGTTTGGTAATTTCATGAAACACGATCCGTTTGGTTGTTTTTGTATCAAGGCCCAACACTTCAGCTAAATGCCAACTGATACTTTCTCCCTCACGGTCCTCATCCGATGCCAGCCAAACCACTTCACTTTTTTTCGCAAGACTTTTCAGATCACTTACCACCTTAGCTTTTTCAGGAGGTACGATGTATGTTGGCTGAAAATTATTGTTAATATCTATGCCCATATCATTTTTCTCCAGATCACGAATATGGCCAAAACAACTTTTCACTTCAAAGTCTTTACCAAGAATTGCTTCAATGGTTTTAGCCTTTGCCGGCGACTCCACTATTAACAGATTTTTTGCCATTTTTATGTATTGTATTTTGTTTTGTAACAGGCTGTGGTACTAATTTTTGTCACGATAATTACCAGGACTTTGCAGCAGCCTGTACTGTTGTGCTTAACTTAAAACTGCCTGTTTAAAATGATGCAGCTTCCAGTGCAATATTACTTTAAAATTGAAAAATCAAAATAAATCTTATTACAGCGGGTTAAATTTTAACCCTTTTCAAAGAATTCTATCACCATGTTTTTAATGCTGTCATCATGGTAAATCTTGTTATGCCCCAAACTTTTTGAAAGCACAAATTTTATATTGGGATGATTGTCTTCCTTTACTTTTAAAGCATCGGCCCAGGGGGTTATGTCATCATCTTCATCATGTATCCAAAGCACACTAGCATTAATATTATGCATGGCCCTGCGCATAGAAAACCATTCAGTTTTCTTTCCGCTCACTTTAAAAACAATTTTTTCAAACTCATTTCTCACCACTTCATTTTTAATTTTCAGCATGTTGAACGCGCCGGAAACAGCCGAAGTAGTTTCAGTAGCAGGCGCTATAAAAACAACTTTTGTATTTTCATCATGCGGTATTTCCTCCAGTGCAAGGCTTAAAGAAATACCGCCAAAAGAATGCGCCAAAAAATTTTGTACCGGGCCAAACTGCAGCATAACTTTCCTGATCATTTCGCAATATTCAATTGCATTTGTGCGGGTTCCTTCGCTTTCGCCATGTGCAGGCGCATCAAAAGCAAGCACTTCAAAACCTTTCTCAGCAAGCATTACAGCATAGTCTTCAAATTTATGTGCAGCAGAGCCAAAGCCATGCAGGATCAATGCCTTCCTGGTTTGCGGATGATTCCAACGGAATCCATTCACTTTTTTATTGTTTAAATGGAAGTGAATGGTTTCAGCATTTTTAAGCGGCGCTTTCCTTTTTGATTTAAGATAAGGCGTTGCAAAAACCTCGAAAGCCTTTTCTGCAGTCTTCTTTTTTGAGAATATGCTTAACAATTTAAATTTTGTTTGTACGTATCCAATTGCTAACCTTTGTGATAGTTTCATAATCATGCAAAGTTAAGTTATGCGGATTGTAATTTTCGGTTCGGGAAATGTAGCTTCTGTTTTAGGCCGTTTGTGTAAAAAGAACGGGCATGAAATTATACAGGTGATCAGCCGGAATATTGCTCATGCAAAAAAATTGGGCGATGAATTAAACTGCGGGTTTACAGATAATACCGGAAGTATTGATACACGGGCAGAAATTTGTATTGTAGCAATACATGACAGTGCTTTATACGATTTGAATTCAAATATAAACCCTGGCAATAAACTGATTGTACATACAGCAGGCTCGGTACCTAAAGATGTATTGAAAGTTGTGTCTGTAAATTATGGCGTGCTTTACCCGCTGCAGAGCCTCCGCAGGGAAATGGAATATGAAAATGAAATTCCTTTTTTGGTTGATGGCAATACAGAAGAAACAAAAACACTGATTGAAGATTTTGCAAAAACTTTATCAGCAAATGTTACTAAAGCAACTGATGAAGAAAGGCTTAAACTGCATGTGGCTGCAGTTGTTGTTAGTAATTTCACCAACTATTTATATGCCCTTGCTGAAGATTTTTGCACAAAAGAAAATATTGATTTTAAATTACTATCTCCATTAATTAAAGAAACGGCTTGCAGGGTTGATACCATTTCTCCTGCTGAAGCACAAACTGGCCCTGCCTCCCGTAAGGATATTTTTACATTAGATAAGCATCTGCGGCTTTTATCAGATCATCCCCGGTTAAAATATATTTACCTGAAACTTACTGACAGTATTATGAAAGGGTAGCTTTATTTAATGGGGAAAATTATATCTGTTTGTATTTTATAAGGATCCACTGGCTTTCCATCTTTATCAAAAGGATCAGTTATATAAATTTCGTATGCAGCACCGGCAGCAGTTTTTTTATTGTCTTTCATCCATTCTTTTATAGCATCGTAACCCTGGGGCAGTAAGTTAAATGGGCCATAAAAATGTGCTATAACCGCTTTGCCCGCACTCATTTCACGAATTTGTACACCAGGGATTGATTTGTTTCCTTTTTTATTTATGGGAATACCGGCTTCAAAAAAATATGGTGCTTTTTGTTTTTTATACCAGGCCATTGGTACGCCCGCTGTTTTAAGGTTATTCTTTTTTATGTATTCAGGCAACTTTATACCATATATTTTACCAAGTTTTAAGCTGATGCGATCAAAGCTTGCAGCACTGTCTTTACAATAAATTACCAGTATTCTGGGAGTCATGGTATCAACAATGTTAACAATGGGAGGCCGCTGGTATTTGGCGTTGGGGTCTTTCTTAGTTTCCTTTCTAATTGCAGTTTTAGTGCTGTCTTTGATGGGTTTCCCTTTTTCATTTTTATCGTTATTGCCACAGGCATTCAACAAAATACCAGTAAATAATATTGTAGCGTAACAAATATATTTAATATTGATTGCCATTAGCATTGTTATCGTTTAAAACGAAAATTAATGAAAGCTTTTTACATTTCAAATTTAATCAACAGGAGCCATCAAGTTATATTTTCCTTAATTGGTAATTTAAAGTAGGTTTGCAACCCGAAATTTGCAGTAATATGTATGAAATAACATTTAAGTTTGAACAGAAGGGCCTGGAACCGGTAACCTTGTCAGGAATTGAAGCCGATCAGTCTATTTTAGAAGTAGCATTAAAAAACGATATTGATCTGCATCACAATTGTGGTGGTGTTTGTGCATGCAGTACCTGTCATATTTATGTAGATAAGGGTGATGAATTTTTAGAAGAACTGAGTGATAAAGAAGAAGATTTTATTGACCGGGCTGTAAATCCCCGGATAAATTCACGCCTGGGCTGCCAGTGTGTTTTACAGGGTGGAAGCGGGAATATTTCAGTTACTTTACCTGACCAGACACAGTTTTTGGGAGAATAAAAGACCAATGTGCAAATGGGCAAATGTGCAGATATGCAAATAAAAAAGTGTTTTGCCTTTTAAAAATTAGTTTAAACTTCAAATTATAAATTAGCACATTTGCATATTTGCATATCTGCACATTAAAAACTTAGCACATTTGCACATTTGCATATCTGCACATTAACAACATTATGACTTTTGAACCTCCCATTCACTGGAACGATTATGAAGATATTGCCATGAAGCTTTATGAGCGGTTTGGTGATGATTTTGGCGAAAGCAAAATTTACCGCATCCGTTTTACCGACCTGCTAAAATGGGTGTTGGAAATACCAAAATTTGAAGGCAAGGCCGAAGAAAGCAACGAAGGCCACCTGGAAATGATACAAAGCAGTTGGGTATATGAGTGGAGGGACAACCAGAAGTGAATTGTAGATTTTAGATTGGCGATTGTAGATTTATTTGCAGTATTCAAATCTAAAATCGGCAATCTAAAATCAAAAATAAGGTTGCAGTACCTAAATCTACAATCGCCAATCTAAAATCTACAATCAGCATGAGTGTTCTCGAAAAATTTAAATCCATTAAAACATTTGTCTTTGATGTTGATGGTGTACTTACTGATGGCACTTTATTGATATTGAATGATGGGCAAATGGCGAGGCAGATGAATATTAAAGATGGATATGCACTACAACTGGCCATAAAAAAAGGCTACCGGGTTGTCATTATTTCGGGCGGCACTTCAGATGCTATAAAGGAACGATTGCAAAAATTGGGCGTTACAGATTGTTTTTTAAAAACTGATAATAAAAAAGAAAAACTGGTTGAATACGTTGCTGACCATGCGTTAAGCTGGGATGAAATATTGTTTATGGGTGATGACATTCCGGATTATATTCCCATGCAGTTAACGGGTTTACCCTGTTGCCCGGCTGATGCAGTGACAGAAATAAAACAAATAGCTCATTATATTTCGCCCATAGAAGGTGGTAAAGGCTGTGCAAGGGATGTAATTGAAAAAGTGCTGAAACTAAACGGCCATTGGGACCTTGATACTACCGTTGCTTCAAGGTAAATCTCTAATTTAATTTTTCAATGCTTATTTTCGCCCCAGAAAAATTTCATGAAATTAATTTCTGCATTTTTAAGACTGGTACGATGGCCCAACCTGGTTATGATTGCCGCAACGCAGGTGTTATTTTATTTTTCATTAATTAAGCCTCTTTATGAAAAGGGAATACATTCACATTTTGAAAAATTCCATTTTCTTTTACTCATCATTGCTTCGGTTTTAATTGCTGCAGCAGGGTATATCATCAATGATTATTTTGATCTGAATATTGATCAGGTAAATAAACCCGGGCGAATTGTTATTGATAAAATAATAAAAAGAAGGTGGGCTATTGTGATGCATCTCTTTTTCTCTTTTACAGCAATTACTATTAGTTTTTACATTGACTTTAATTCAGCAACATTTTGGCTGGGCATTTCAAATATTATTTGTGCTTTTTTATTGTTTGGTTATTCCATCAGCTTAAAAAAGAAATTACTGTGGGGCAATATTTTAATTTCGGCATTAACAGCCTGGGTTGTTATTGTATGCTTTTTATGTTATTACTATAGTTTTTATTGCAGCATTTGCGACCGTACTTACCTTGAGTTGTACAACAATCGTTTTATCCGCATCTCATTTTTATACGCCGGCTTTGCTTTTGTAATATCGCTGATACGTGAAGTGGTTAAGGATTTGGAAGATATTGATGGTGATGTTAAATATGGCTGCAAAACAATGCCCATTGCCTGGGGAATACCAGCCAGCAAAGTATTTGTAGCAGTATGGCTGGTTGTTTTAATTGGCATGATAAGCATTGTTCAGTTTTATGTTTTACAATTTGGATGGATCTGGAGTGCGGTTTATTGTATTGTTTTGATCATCATTCCCCTGGTTTGGATATTACAAAAGCTATTTAAAGCCCAGGGCCCAAAAGATTATCACCGGTTAAGCACTGTAATTAAATTTGTAATGTTCACTGGTTTATTATCCATGATATTCTTTAAAATTTATTCATAAATGAAACCTATAAGGTTTGCAGCATGGCCTTCAGCAAAGCAAAACCTTATAGTGTTTCGTTTAGGTACTACAAACCTTATAGGTTTATGCAAAAAATTATTTTAGCTTCCCAGTCTCCACGCCGCAAACAATTACTTGAGTGGGCCGAAATACCGTTTGATGTATTGGTGAAAGAAACTGATGAAACTTATCCTGAAAATTTAACTATTGAAGAAATTGCTATTCACATAGCCAGGAATAAAGCTCTGGCAATTCACCGTCAACTCGGGGAGGATTCAAAAACCCTGCAAAATTTTAATCCAATTCTTGCTGCCGATACCATCGTTGTTTTGCAAAAAAAAATTATTGGCAAACCAAAAGACAGGGAAGATGCCATAAAGATATTATCCTCCCTTTCCAATAAACAACACCTGGTAGTTACCGGCGTGGTGATATTGCATAATGAAAAAGAAATTGCATTTGCCGAAACCACCGAGGTGCATTTTCATGACTTGAGTTTAGCACAAATAGAATTTTATGTAGATAATTATAAACCCTACGACAAAGCGGGAGCTTACGCTATACAGGAATGGATTGGCGTGGTAGGTATAAAGTCGGTAGTGGGAGATTTTTACAATGTAATGGGTTTGCCGGTAAGCCGGGTAGTAAAGGCATTACAAAATTTGTAATATTCAATTTTCTGTGTATTTTGTTTTCTGTTAAACGTCATCCCTATGACTGAAAGGCTGCTGCAATATATCTGGCAATTTCAATATTTTAATCCTAATAATTTAATTACGGAAGAAGGTGAGGCATTACAGGTCATTCATCCCGGAACGCTTAATACCAACCAGGGCCCGGATTTTATAAATGCCAAAATTAAAATCGGTAATACCATTTGGGCTGGCAGCATAGAACTTCACATTAAAAACTCCGACTGGAAAAATCATAAACACAGCAGCGATAAAAATTATAAAAA
Source organism: Chitinophagaceae bacterium (assembly GCA_031410355.1). Classification (GTDB taxonomy): domain Bacteria; phylum Bacteroidota; class Bacteroidia; order Chitinophagales; family Chitinophagaceae; genus Ferruginibacter. The sequence goes on from JANNYY010000121.1 coordinate 24,805, forward strand.
TGTTATCCTGCACGTGGTTTGGCAAAATGATGTGCATTTGAATTTACCATTCTCAACTTTAACTGTACAGGATAAAGTGCCCAAAGTTTTATTAAACAGGTATGATGAACTGATGAACGGGAATAGTTTTATTCCCTGTGAAAAAAGTATTCATCAAATAAATGAACTTACCTGGCAAAGCTGGAAAGAAAGGATACTTGTTGAAAGGCTGCAAAATAAAACCCTTGTTATTTTTGATTACCTGCAAAAAAATAATAACCACTGGGAAGAAACTTTTTGGTGGCTGCTGGCCAAAAACTTTGGTGTACAGCTTAACAGTGTGGCTTTTGAAAAATTGGCTCAATCTGTTTCAATCAATATCCTGGCCAAACATAAAGACCAGATCCATCAAACCGAAGCATTATTATTTGGACAGGCAGGATTATTAGAAGCCGATTTTACTGATGACTATCCAAAACTCTTACAAAGAGAATATGAGTTTTTAAAAAAGAAATACAACCTGCAAAAAATTGAAGGCAACATGATCTTTTTACGAATGCGGCCTTCAAATTTTCCCACCGTACGGCTGGCACAATTAGCCATGCTGGTCCACAAAAGCCTGCACCTGTTCTCAAAAATAAAAGAAGCAACAGAAGTAAAAAGTATAAAATCATTACTGAATGTAACCGCCAATGATTACTGGCACTACCATTATGTTTTTGATGAAACAACTTCGTTTAAAAAGAAAAAACTGGGTGAGCAGATGATTGATAATATCCTTATTAATACGGTGGTGCCTATTTTATTTGCTTACGGCCATTATCATAACGAAAATGCTTTTAAGGATAAAGCTTTGCTATGGCTGGAAAATATAAGTGCAGAAAAAAATTCGATCACCAAAGGATATTCATCTTTACATATTCAAAATAAAACAGCATTTGACTCGCAGGCATTAATTCAGTTAAAGAATGAATATTGTAATAAAAAGCGTTGTCTCGATTGCAGTGTGGGGAATAAGTTGGTGAGGGAAACCCCCTCCGCCCCCTAAAGGGGGAACTGGTAGAACTCTAATACTTTGACTTTTATTAAAATTTAAAACTGGATAAATAATTTTACTGTTTCAAGTTCCCCCTTTAGGGGGCGGAGGGGGTGTTACCAGTTGTATTCAACATTGATAATTAAATCCGGATGCAGGCTTTTCATCACCGGGCAATTATCGCCAACTCTTTGTAAAATTGTCAGGTCTTTTTCATCTAATTGCAAAGTAGCCGGAAATGTAAGTATAACATCAATCTTACCAATTCTGCGGGGATCGCTTAACATGTGTTTTGTAACTGCAATGGAAGTACCGGATAAGTCAATCTCCATATCATTTGCCTTTAAAGCCATGGTGGTTACAACACAGGTTGCCAAAGCCACGCAAAGCGTATCAGTGGGGCTGAACCGTTCTCCTTTTCCACGATTATCGGTAGGGGCATCAGTTTCAATTACAGTTCCGCTTTGTATATGGGTACATTCGCATCTTAAATGCCCTTTATAAACAATTGATGCAGTCATTTGTTAAAATTTTAGTTATTAAAGATTTTATGCTAAAAAATGCAGCAGTTCTTACTGCAAATGTATCATCTTTAAACAGTAGATAGTATTTTTGCATAAATTTACGCCAGTAAACAGATTACATGAAGCAAATAATTATAATTGTAGCAGCCTTATCCTTTTCAGTTTCAGCTATTGCCCAGGAAACCAATAAGCCACCCAAAAAAAGCCGCAAAGAAGTAAAGCGGGCTAAGGTCAACGCCCAGATAAGAGCAGAAGAGGAAGGTGTAATTGCTTATAAAAAACATTTTGCGGTTGGTATTAAGTTAACATCGGATGGGTATGGCGTTTCGTTTGAAAAAGGTTATGCCAAATCTGTAAAGAGCGCAACATTATACCAGTTAGAAATTACAGAGCGCAAACATCAGAAAGAAGAAAAGCAAACCAATCCCAGTGCAACTACATCCACATCGCCTATAATTTATGGTAAGGTTAATTATTTTTACCCGGTAAAACTGGGTGTACAAAAACAGTTTTTACTGGGCAATAAAAGCAATAAGAATGGTGTGAGTATAACCGGGAATATTGGTGGCGGATTAAGTTTGGGATTATTACGTGCTTACGAAGTGGAGGTGGATAAAAACGGGCAGCGTACTTTTATAATCTATGATTCGCCGGACAGTTTGCTTTTTAAGAACGGGCCGTATTATGGTGGGCCAAACCTTGGCAAAGGGTGGGATCATCTAAAATTGTCACCCGGCCTGTATGTTAAACCAGCTTTGCGTTTTGATTATGGCCGGTATAACGATTTAGTGTCTGCCATTGAAGTGGGTGTAGCCGCAGAATTTTATTCAAAAAAAGTTCCTCAGATGTTTAACAATAAAGAAAAACAATTTTTCTTTTCAGCCTACTTTACGATTTTGTTTGGCAAAAGAAAATAGGTACAGCACATTCATTAATATTCAGAATCTTCCTGCATGATAGAATTAACCGTACTTGACGGAATAATAGAACAAAAACCAAAGAAGCCCAATTGGCTAAGAGTTAAATTACCCATTGGAGAAGAATACCGCCACGTTAGAAGTTTGGTTGATACACATAAACTGCACACCATCTGCGAAAGTGGTAACTGCCCCAATATGGGCGAATGCTGGGGTGAAGGCACAGCTACTTTTATGATACTTGGAAATATTTGTACACGAAGCTGCGGATTTTGCAATGTGGCCACCGGCAGGCCTTTGCAGGTGGATTGGGATGAACCACAACGTGTGGCCGAAGCCATAAACCTGATGAAAGTTAAACATGCCGTAATTACATCTGTTGACAGGGATGAACTAAAAGACGGTGGCAGCATTATCTGGTATAATACTATTAAAGCCGTTAAAGCTTTAAACCCCACAACAACATTAGAAACGCTGATACCTGATTTTAAGGGTAACAAAGAAAACATACAGCGTGTAATTGATGCTGCACCTGAAGTGGTGAGTCATAATATTGAAACTACAGAACGGCTGACACGCCAGGTTCGTATCCAGGCCAAATACTGGCAGAGTATGGAAACTCTAAAGATCCTTAAAGAAGGCGGCATGCGTACAAAAAGTGGTATCATGTTAGGATTAGGAGAGGAGAAAGATGAAGTGATACAAACTTTAAAAGATTTATACGCCAGCAATGTTGATGTTGTGACAATCGGGCAATACTTACAACCCACAAAAAAACATTTACCTGTTGCCCGTTTTGTGCATCCCGATGA
>JANNYY010000122.1:0-2529 GCA_031410355.1 Chitinophagaceae bacterium
GTTACATTCAATTCAAAAACGTTTCCTGTTTTTTTCCAGGCCGATTTTATTTCACCATAAGGCGATTGATAATTTGCAGCAGCATGGGTAATATCGCCCACCACCTGCGGACGAATAATTATATTTTTATAGCCCACGCTATTCTCTCCCTGCGATATACCGGCAAGCCCTTCGTAAAACCATTCCATAATATGCCCCAGCATTAAATGGTTGTTACTTACATTGGGTAATGCCTGCCAGCTTTCAGTGAGTGCCGTTGCTCCCTTTGCCAACTGGTAACCATAGCCTGGTACATCGCTGCGGTTATTCATATCAAAGATCACATCGCTGCGCCCGGCAGCATCCAGTACTTTTAATAAATAGCGATAGCCAATATCACCCGCAGTAAGACTATTATTATGACTGCGAATGTCTTTTACAATATTTTCAAGCACTGCTGCTTTATTTTCTTCATCTACTAAACCTATGTATAGTGCCATTGCATTGGATGTCTGGCTACCTGTACTATATTGTTTTGTTGTATCGTTAAAAAAAGCTTTGTTGTAAGAAATTTTTACCAGCCCTGATAATGCTGCATAATTATTTGCATCATCTTTTTTATCAAGCAAATTTGCTATTTGCGAAAAAATGGAAAGATCATAATAATAAATTGCCGTTGCTGTAATTCCTTTTGTTGTTAACTGTGATTCGCCGGGGCGTTTGGGGCCAAGATCATACCAATCGCCAAGGCCCTGCGTGAGGATATTGTTATTTGCTTTTGTTTTTAAATGATCAATGTATCGCTTCATCATCGGGTACGATTCTTCCAGCAAAGCCTTATCGCCATACCAGTGATATACATACCAGGGCAAAATAATAGCCGCACTTCCCCACTCCGGTGAATCCCGGAATGGTTCATCAAATTTTACAAATTCAGGCGCTATCTCCGGTATCAGGCCTTCTGCTGTTTGCGCCAACATCATATCTTTTATCACTTTACGGCAAAGCGTTGCAATATCATATTCATACTTTACAGAGGCACCAACAAGATGCGACTCTTCGAGCCAGCCCAGTTTTTCACGATGCGGACAATCAGTAAACACACTTGCCATATTGCTTTTAATGGACCAGTCAATCAGTTTATCTGTTTTATTAAACAATTCATTTGACGAACTAAAATTACCAACCCGTGTTGCCGCATTACTTGTATGCAGGCCTTTTACTGAAAAAAGAAATGGATACTTATTACTTGCTTCTTTTATTGCTGTTACATTTTCTACCTGCAGATAACGATATCCATAATAAGTAAACCGCGGCCGCCAGGTTTCTTTACCAGCACCTTTTAATATATACAAATAATAATGCGGACTGCCGGTTGCTTTCTGATTGGCAGTACCATCTTCGTTCAGCAATTCAGCAGGAATAATTTTTACTGTATCGCCTTTTTTACCTTCCACTGTTATTTGCGGAATGCCCGACATATTTTGTCCGCAATCAAATACCCAAACGCCTTCTTTTATTTTTGTTTGTTTAATGGGTGTAAAAACCTGCAATACTTTTAAAGGTTCAGCAGTTTGCGATTGTAATGGATGGCTACTAGTTAACACTGCATTTCTCCAGCCTTTATCATTAAAGGAAGAATTGTCCCAGCCCGCTTGTTCTTTATTGGCATCATAATCTTCGCCACCATAAATACTGCTGAATATAATTGGCGATGGGGCCGTTTTCCAACTTTCGTTGCTGGTGATATTTTCCTTTGTACCGTCAGCATATTCTATCAGCAGATTAAAAATTATTTTAGGATAACCAAATGCGCCGGTAAGCTTTCGGTATCTTTCGCCGGGCACATAATAAAACCCATTGCCCAACATTACGCCAATGGCATTGTTACCCGTTGTAAGTTGTTTGGTTACATCAAAACTTACGTATAAAGCCTGCTTAGTGTAATTCGTCCAACCGGGATCTAGAAAATTATCGCCAACTTTATTTCCATTTATGTGCATTTCAAAATGGCCGAGCCCCGAAAGAAAAACTGTAGCCTGTTTTATTTTTTTATTAATGTTGAATGATTTCCTAAGCAAGGGTAATACATCCGGCCTTTTGCCCCAGGCTTTTTTTCCATTGCCATGAAATGCAGGAATGATGATGCCGGAGTCAGGAATATTTTCATAGCCGATCCATTTTGCCTGCTGCCAGTCGGCTTCTCTTAACAAACCCATTTGCCAACTGCTCACTTTGCTCCAGGCAGATTGATTTTCCTTATTATCCCAAACCATCAGTTTCCAAAAATATTTTTTAGCTGACTGCAAAGTTTTACCGTCGTACTTTACCTGTATAGATGCTGCGCTTTGTACTTTTTTTGAATCCCAGATATTAGCCATATTTTTTGCCAGCAATGCTGGATCATCAGCAACTAAAATTCTGTACGCAGATTGTAAAACATTATTTTGATTGGAGACCAGTTGCCAGTTAAACACAGGATTTACAATATCTACTCCAATTGGATTTACCCGGTAATCGCATTTGAGATTTGTGACCGAAATATCTTGT
>JANNYY010000123.1:0-16240 GCA_031410355.1 Chitinophagaceae bacterium
TGAGCCTGATTGATTACCAGTTGAGCGAAGTACGCAGCAGCGAATTTGTAATAAACGCCGGTTACCGTAAACGTGGAATGAAAAATCCTTTGAGTTTTATTGGCATAAAATGGCCTAAGTTCCTGGCAGGTAAAGAGGGCGATGGTAAAAAACTTGGAAATGAGATAAACTTTCAATTAGACTTCAGGATAAGGGATAATGTAACAGCCAACAGCCGTTTGGACCAGGATAATAATTTTGCAACAGGTGGCAGCAGGGATATTACCATTTCGCCTTCGATAGATTATTTCCTTAACAACCGTATAAACGTTAAACTATATTTTGAACAGCGCAGGGTTAATCCATATATATCTTCAAGTGCGCCCATAGTTAATACCAGGGCGGGTTTACAGGTGAGGATTTCGTTGACGCAATAATATTTTGGTTTTGCCTTTGGCAAAAAGGAATTGCCACAGAGACACGGAAGCACAGAAAAAACAAAAGTTGATTCTGTGCTTTTGTTTTATAAGGAGGTTTTAGATAAATTCATAGCAGAAATATATCTGTTAGCCACAATTTTTAACAACGCCATTCTACATTATGAAAAAAGCATTATTGCCAATTTTGTTTTTACTGCCTTTCATTTCCTTTTCGCAATCCATTAAACAGAGGCTGTCAAAAGACTCCATTGCATATTATCAAAAGCAACTAAGGCAAATGACTATTGATACATACGATTCTTTGAAGAATTCTGAAAAATATAAAGAGATATTGGGCAAACTCAATCAAAATCCAAAAAACTACACAAGTAATTTTGGTGTGGAGCTTACTGTTTTTGCTGGCCTTCAAATAAACAACTACAACAGTCTTAACGCAAGATTAAAATCACTCAACGTAAAAGAACAAAAAAAATTATTAATGCCTATAGGTGTTGGGCTTGCATTTAGATTTAACAAAATTATTTTTGGTTATGACATGACCCCGGCAATGATCGGTAATAATAGTTCGGGTGCATATTTTCATGGATATGTATCTACTAATATGATAAAAGCTAAAAATTGGATTTTTAGTCCTCAATTTGGTTACGGTGGACAAAATTTTACGGTTAGGATTCCAACCCAAAGTTCTTCTATAAATTTCAATTCGTATTTTACCACCTCAGCTAATCAGGTGGAAGTAAGACACAGTACTTCTGTTTTGGATTTTGCCCTGGCGGTAAAATTACATATCCCCAAAAGAGAACCTTATATACCTTTGTTTAGAGCCGGTTATCGTTATGGTTTAAAAAATAAGACCTGGGAAGTTAGGAACGGTACTTCAACCAATGCTCCTCTTGACAGAAATAGCAATTTCTATTTACAATTAATGTTTGGTTTTGGTGATTAAAACTGTGGCTATGAGGTTTGATGCAATGGGGGTTTGATGAAGAACAGTTAGCCGAATGAAAGTCTGTTTCCCCACCACTTTTTTTTCATCTCTCAATGTTTCCGTGGCGATCTATTCCCGAAGGGAAATAAAAAATCCCTCTCGATTCACCGGGAAGGACTTTGTAATTAACCAAGCACTGGTTTATTTTACTTTCTTAAGCAGCATTACGTAGCCGCAAATTTCTTTTTTCTTTTTATTAACCTGCACAGGCTTTATCATGTGAAACTCCGAAAACTGGGGTATGTATGAATAGCTGATAACATTACCATCCACATCGCCCCAATATTTTTTCTGGTAAACAACCTGTTTTTCATTCCAGTCATACATGCGCACCTCGTATAATCGTGAACTCATATCACCAATAAAAACAAACTGGTACCAGCTACCTTCATTTAATGGAACAATAACCGGCATTTCATATTCGCTCACCATTTGCATACTGGCTTCTTTAACCACCATAAACCCCTGTTTTGCCAATAAAATTTTCATGCTGTCGGCCTGTTGAAGAATAGCTGCAGACATGCAAGGCTGCTGACGGATAACGTCCTGCGCCGATGAACTGAACCCAAGAAGGATTAGGGCTGTAATTCCAGTTATTAGAAAAAGGTTTTTCATTTGATTGGTGATATTGGATACGGAATACTTAACAATTCTACAACATTTATCCGGTACCTGCAAAAAATGTTTTATGATACCGTTTAACAGTAAGGTAACGGGTTATAAAGGCAATTATTGCGTAAATATTAATGTTACCTAAGATTTATATTAATCCGGATGTTTTTACGGTTTTTTATGAAAATAATACGTACCCGCCTGTTGTGTGCAGGTTATTACCAGGTCGTTTATACACACATGCCAGGGTAAATTTACGCAGTAAAAAACCGTATCGGCAATATCTTCGGCTGTTAGTGGCGTTAAGCCTTCATAAGCGGCATTTGCAGTTGCTTCTTCCCCTTTAAACCTTACAAGTGAAAATTCAGTTTCTACAGCGCCGGGATGAATGCCGGTAACTTTAATATTTTTTTTCAACAGATCAATACGCATGGCTTTGGTAATAGCATCTACTGCAAATTTGCTGGCGCAATACACATTACCTTTTTCATATACTTCTTTACCGGCAACAGAACCCATATTAACAATATGTCCTTTTTGCTGTGCCAGCATAAATGGCAGCACGGCTTTACTTACATACAGCAGGCCATGCACATTGCTGTTGAGCATGGTTTCCCAATCGTTCATATCTGCATCTTCAAAACTATCCTTACCCAGCGCAAGCCCTGCATTATTAATGAGGATGTCAATTTTTTGCCATTGTTGCGGCAGGTTTGTAAATGCGGCAGATACCGCATTTCTATCCTGTACATCAAAGCATAAGGGCAGCACATCAATAACATATTCTTTTTCAAGTTCCAGCTTTAATTGCATCAATCTTTCATTTCTGCGGCCTGTTATGATGACATTAAAATTGGCAGATGCAAATTTAATAGCGCATGCCTTTCCTATGCCCGATGTAGCGCCTGTTATTAAAACGATTTTATTCATGGTTGCAAAGTAATGGATGAAAAGCAAATAAAAAAAGCTTCAGTAAAAATGATGATACTTTTAAAGTTGTTGTAGAACGACAAACTTACAGTTGACATGTAAAGCACCTTTAAACTGCGCTTTGTTTCTTCATAAGTAATCCTATATTCTTATTAATCAGTCTCCAACCCGTTTTTCTATACAAAACATTTAAATTGACTAAATTTACATTCTTTCTACATTGAAAAATAACAACATGAAAAAAATAATACTCCTCATATTAATCGGATTATTTGTTGCTAAAACCGACAGCTATGCTCAATTCTCAAAATATATTATAAGGTTGAGAGATAAAGGCACCAATCCTTTCTCCATCAGCAACCCCATCCAATATCTTACCCAGCGCTCCATTAACCGGAGAACGAGGCAAAGTATTGTTATTGACTCAACAGACCTGCCCATTACACCAAGATACATTGACAGCATACGCCTGGCCGGGGCCGTAACTATTCTTAACTCTTCCAAATGGTTAAACCAGGTTGCCATACAAACCACCGATGCTGTGGCTTTGGCTAAGATCAACAGTTTCCCTTTTGTAATAAGTACAGGCCCAATTGCCGCCCGTAATCAACAAAGTAATAAACCTGTTAATAAAAAATTAGACGCCACATTAACTGATATTCCGGGAAATCAAACCCCATCTATTATTGCTGCTGATTATTACAGCTACGGCCAAAGCTATGGCCAGGTACACCTGCACAACGGGGAATTTTTACACAACCGCGGGTTCAGGGGCCAGGGCATGCAGATGGCTGTTTTAGATGCAGGTTTTTTTCATTATTTAACGCTGCCAACATTTGACAGTATAAGAAATAATGGCCAGGTTTTAGGCACCTGGGATTTTGTTGCCGGCAATGCCAGCGTGGATGAAGACAATTCGCATGGAATGAACTGCCTGAGTACCATAGCCGCAAATATGCCCGGTGTTTTTATGGGTACCGCACCTAAAACTTCTTTCTATTTATACCGCACAGAAGATGTTAATTCTGAATACCCGATTGAGGAACAAAACTGGGTGGCAGGTATTGAAAGAGCTGATAGCCTGGGCATTGATATCTCTTCCACTTCCCTCGGCTATTTCACTTTTGATAATGCGGTTTTTAACTATACGTATGCAAACATGGATGGTAATACAACTTTAAGTGCAAGAGGCGCCGACCTGGCTGCAAAAAAAGGAATATTGTGTGTTTTTGCTGCCGGTAACGAAGGTACAAGTGCATGGCATTATATCATTACACCCTCGGATGCGGATAGTGTTATGGCAGTTGGTGCCGTTAATACATCTGGTGTTATAGGCAACTTCAGTAGCTATGGCCCCAGCAGCGACGGACAGATAAAACCTTCTGTATCTGCAGTAGGTGTTGGTGCAGTTATTGCCAATCCAGGCAATGGCCAGCCTACATTTGGTAACGGAACATCTTTTGCTTGCCCCAATATGGCCGGGCTTACTACTTGCCTGTGGCAGGCTTTTCCCGAAATAAATAATATGGGCATTATAAATGTAATGCAGCAATCGGCTACAAGAGCAAACAACCCCGATGACAGAACAGGTTACGGAATACCTGATATGAAAAAGGCTTTTGTAAAGCTTATCAAACAATTGTATTTACAACAATCTGCTGTTGCAAACTGTGCCGTTACTTTACAATTTACTGCCAAAACAGATTCTGTTATCAGTATTTTAGTAGAAAGAAAATTACCTGCTGATATAAATTATTCAACTGTAAGTACACAAACATCTGCCGGTGCATTTGCAGCCAGGAATTTTACTTTTACAGATGACCTGCGTAGTTTTCCAACAACTGGCGTTAAGTATCGTTTTAAAATGAATATTGCTACTGATACCAGTTTTTATTTAGACAGCATGACGATAAATTTTACGCCAAGGCCAAATTTGGGAGCCGATAAAACTGCAAGTGCATGTAGTGGCAAGAGTGTTGATCTTACAACACAATTTACTACTGCCGGTTTAACAACCAACTGGACCCTGGCAGGAAATGCAGTTGCTAATCCTGCAGCAGTTACGATTGCAGGACTGTACCAGTTAATTGCCGTTAATACCAGCGGATGTGCTGATACTGCCACGGTAAGTGTAACCATTAATGCCAGCCCCGCTTTGGGTGCCGACCAGGCCTTTACAAAATGTACCGACAGCACAAAAAATTTAACAAGCATATTTAATACAACCGGCTTAACAACAGCCTGGACGATTGGCGGTAACGCAGTTGCAAACCCTGCGGCTGTTACTGCTGCCGGCATTTATCAACTGATTGCTACAAATAGCTTTGGCTGCGCCGATACTGCACTTGTAACTATTACAAACAATCAGCAACTTTGCCCTGTAATTCCGCCACCATTGCCCGAACAGATCACTATCAGTCCAAATCCTGTCAGAGATAATCTTTCAGTTTTAGTTGTAAGGATAGCAGCTGTAAAAGTGGATATACTTATTCATAACTCAACCGGGCAGATGGTTTACCAGTCAACTAACCAGCAGGTTGCCGGGCAGCACACTTACAGCATCCCCATGAAAAAAATGGGTGGCGGTATTTATTTTGTTACCGTAAGGTTGAATGACAAAAAAGAAGTGGTGAAAAAAATAATGCGGCAGTAAAAATCATTTTTTAAAAACGGCAGTAAACATCGAATCTGCTTTTTTATCATAACCTTTTAATAATTCCATCTGCAGTAACTGCAGGTGGAATTTTTCTTTGATGTAATGCACCATATCCTCATTTTCATTTTTAAAAACAGAACAGGTGATGTAAATAAACAGGCCGTCATCCTGTAAGTGGGGAATAACATTACTCACAATTTGCTGTTGCATGGCCACATACACATCTATTGTTTTCCTTTTTAAATAATACAATTGCTCCGGTGTACGGCTCCAGGTACCGCTGCCGGTGCAGGGCGCATCGCAGATGATGAGTTGGCAGTTAGCAGTTGGCAGTTGGCAGTTGGCAGCTGTAAGGTCTGCAATAAAATATTTATAGTTTTTAATGCCGGCAGTTTCAAATCTTTTTTTAAGGTTAGATAAAATACTTTCCCTGATATCAGACACAGTCAATTCAATTTCGCCAGCTAAAATATCGTAAGCTAAAATGGATTTACCGCCACTGGCTGCACAGCAATCCCACACGGACACTGGTTTCCTGATACTTGATACTTGATTCCTGATACTATTCAAAACCTGCTGCGAATTATAATCCTGTACAATAACCTCCTTATCAATTTCAAACAGGGTATCAAGTTTAGTGGAATTGGGTAACACTATGCAATCATCATTCAATATTTCAAATTTCAATCCGGCATCTTGTAATTTTTTAACAACAGTTTCTTTATTACCCGGCCTTATCCTTATAAAAAGGTCTGGCTGATAAAAAAAAGAATACCTGAAAAGTTCAGCATCAATGCCGGCGCTCAATTCTTCTGTCCAGGGAAAAACATCTACAGGTGTAAAACCCAATATGTCTATTTTTTCTGAAAGCGGTTTGCCTATTATTTCATTCCATTCCGGTTTATGAAAATGCAGAAAATCGCTGCTTACCTGTTCGCATAAAAATGTAGCTGCAATTATTTTTTCTTCGGGAGGTAACTGAGGTATGGCTTTACCAAGGCGGTAAAAATTATAACAGAGTGTTGCAATTTGTTTTCTGTCTTTACCCCCATATTTTTTATTGGCATTAAAATATTTCTTTAAAAAAACAGCAAGCGGTACTTCTCCCCTGTTGGATTCAATTATTTTTTTTGCAGAATTTAAATAAGAGTGATAACGCATAAAGCAAAAATAAAGCCTGCAGTTGTAAATGCAGGCTTTATAATTATTTTTTGCTAAGAGGTCGAAAGAGAAAAAGAGGGAAAAGGGGAGTATTGTTTTTCTCCTTAAGCTCATTTCCTCTTTTATCCTCTTAGCTCATTTGTTTTACAACTCCAGCAAACTCTTTACCGGGTCTTTTCCAAACAACATCAGTTCAGGGTTTTCCAGCAGTTCTTTTAATCTTACTAAAAAACCTACTGACTCCCTTCCATCTATAATTCTATGATCATAACTCAATGCCACATACATCATCGGCTTAATAACTACCTGGCCATTTACTGCCATGGGCCTTTCTAAAATATTATGCATACCTAAAATAGCGCTCTGCGGAATATTAATGATCGGCGTACTCATCATCGAACCAAAAATACCACCATTGGTGATGGTAAAAGTTCCGCCCGTCATCTCTTCAATGGTTAGTTTATTATCTTTTGCCTTTGTTGCCAGCTCCACAACTTTTGCTTCAATACCTGCCATGCTTAAACTTTCGGCATTGCGTATAACAGGCACCACCAGCCCTTTTGGCGCACTTACTGCAATTGAAATATCACAGTAATCGTGGTACAGAATATTTTCTCCGTCAATATAAGCATTTACCGAAGGCCATTCCATTAACGCAAAAGTGCAAGCCTTGGTAAAAAAACTCATAAACCCCAGGTTAACGCCGTGCTGTTCTTTAAACTTATCCTTATATTTTTTTCTTATCTCCATAATGGCGCTCATATCCACTTCATTAAAAGTGGTGAGCATGGCCGTTGTATTTTTTGCTTCTACCAGGCGGCGGCTTATCGTTTTACGCAGATTGCTTATTTTCTGCTCACGTTCTTTTCTCTCAAATAAAACCATGCCCGGCGTTCGGCCCGGGTTATTCAACGCATCCATTACATCCTGCTTCATAATTCTTCCATTGCTGCCAGAAGCGATTACTGATTTTGTATCAATTTTTTTATCGGCAATAATAGCAGCAGCAACAGGCGTTGCTTTTACATCAGTTTGAGAATTTTCAGTTTGGGGTTTGGGGTTTTGAGTTTGCTCAACCGCTTTTTCTTCATTTACCTGCACAGCCGGTGCCTCCTGTTTTTCGGCAGTTTCATTTGTGGGCTCTTCCAATCCCCCCTTGGGGGGCGGGGGGGCTGCTTCCGTATCAATTGAACAAACCACATCTCCAATATTCAACGTATCGCCTTCTTTGGCAATAATTTTTATTGTGCCTGCCTGCTCGGCATTTAATTCAAATGTGGCTTTTTCGCTTTCCAGCTCTGCAATTACCTCGTCCCTTTCGGCATATTCTCCATCTTTCTTGTGCCATTTAACAAGCGTAACTTCACTAATACTTTCACCTACTGTTGGAACTTTTATTTCAATTGACATTTATAGTTATTTATAGTTTTGCAAATTTCGGGGAAAATAAAGGATTATTAAAATTGATTTGTTTTTTATAAACCGGTAAGTTTTACAAATTATAAAACTCAAAAAAATTCATACGCCTGATTTTATAAAATCAGGCGTATATTTGAAAGTAAATAAACTTACCATGACAGTAAAATTAAATTTAACTATAGATGAAGATGTGGTAAAACGTACCAAACGCTATGCAAAAAAAGCAAACACATCTATAAGCAAAATAGTGCAGGAATATTTAGATAAAACCACAAAAAATGAAAAGGCTGAGAAAAAAAGTTTTGTGGAAAAATATGGAGGCAGCTTAAATGGCCAATTAAGCGATAAAGAGGTTGAGCGGTTAAAGGCACAAAGAATAAAAGAAAAGTATGGGTATTAAACTTTTCCTGGATACAAATATTATTCTTGATATACTGGATAGAGAAAGGCCATTTTCTAAAGAGAGCGAAGTTTTATTTAAGTTTATTGAAGATGGCAGTTTGCTGGCTTACTTTTCCGAATCTGTAATTACTACAACTGATTATGTGCTCATAAAAAAATTCACCATTGCACAGCGGGTAAGTATTTTAGCCGATATGCTTAACCTGATAACTATTATAGAATGTACAAACAGTATTGTGCAAAATGCGCTGTTAAAAAGCGAAACTGATGTTGAAGATGCAATTTTATATGAGCTGGCACTTACTGAGAAATTAGATTATTTTATTACCAACGATAAACAGGCCCTTAAAAAAATGGCAACTAAAAAATTACCAATTATAACCACTAAAGATTTTTTACAGTTGATGAAAGTTCAGTAAAATAGTAATAATCATACTCATCTTAGCCTGCTTCAATCCTTCGAAAAATACCCATTGGTTAAAGGTTGTTCATCAACATAAATAAAGAAAGATTATTAACCCAGGTATGGTTTTAAAAGTTTGCAGCGTGATGCTGAACGCAGTTTGGTAATGGCTTTATCTTTTATCTGCCTAACTCTTTCTCGTGTAAGATTAAAATGTTCACCAATATCCTCCAGGCTCAGTGCATGATCTACACCAATTCCAAAAAAGAAACGGATAACATCTTTTTGCCGCTCGGTTAAAGTACTTAACGAACGTTCTATTTCTGTTTTAAGTGATGCTTTAAAAACAAGTGCATCATCTGTATTAGGTGCATTATGATTTATCAGCACATCAATCAGTGTGCTGTCTTCACCATCAGATAATGGCTGATCCATACTTACGTGGCGGGCCGCCACGCCAAGCGTGGCCGCAATTTCAACCGGGTCCATATCTAATAAAAACGCCAGCTCTTCCGGTGTTGGTTCTCTTTCAAATTCCTGCTCTAATTGAGAATATGCTTTGCTTATCCGGTTTGTTAATCCAACTTTATTTAAAGGTAAACGTACAATTCTCGACTGCTCTGCCAATGCCTGCAATATGCTCTGGCGTATCCACCACACTGCATAAGAAATAAATTTAAAGCCGCGTGTTTCATCAAAACGCTGTGCAGCTTTTATTAATCCAAGATTACCCTCATTAATAAGATCGGGTAATGTTAAGCCCTGGTTCTGATATTGTTTTGCAACAGATACAACAAAGCGAAGATTTGCTTTGGTAAGTTTTTCAAGCGCAGCCTGGTCGCCCTGTTTTATCCTGATGGCCAATTTTACTTCTTCTTCCGGAGTAATTAATTCTACCTTGCCGATCTCCTGCAGATATTTTTCCAAACTCTGGCTTTCGCGGTTTGTAATTGACTTAGTGATTTTTAGCTGACGCATACTCATAAGCCTGAAGATTTAAAGGGTTAAGTTTTGAAATAATTTATGGATCAGTAATATGTTAAAGACAGCACAAATTATTAACGTAATTTATACTATTTAAAATATGCCACCAAATATAAAAATCTAAAACATTGGGTTTCAGCAGCTTAAAATCTGCTTTGTTTAATATTTCGTATTTATTGCTAAACAAAAAAAATAAATAATTTGTACTGTAGATTATTTTGTTATTATTGCATGAGTTGATAGTTATTTAAATAAAAAGAATGAGCAAGAAAGTTTTATATACGCTGGAATACCCGGTAAGATGTTCTCCTGGAATTTTATATGAGTTTTTAAGAACGCCTGCAGGTTTGCAGGAATGGTTTGCTGAAAAAGTTGATGAACGTGATGGCCAGTTTAGTTTTTCCTGGAATGGTACTGAAGACAAAGCAGAATTAGTGGACAGCGAAGAAGATAAATTTGTTCGCTTTCGCTGGGACTATATGACCAAAGATGAATACTTTGAATGGCGGATTGATAAATCCGAAGTTACCAATCAAACTATTTTAGTGATCAATGATTTTGCAGAAAAAAAAGAAATTAAAGACCAGACCCAACTTTGGGAATACCAGGTGAAAGAATTATTTCACCGGCTGGGAAGTTAATCCTTCAGCATTTTAATTATTGCTGCAAAAGATTCATCCATCAATACGTGTACATCATTCCATTGGTGCAAGGGAAATTTTACTGCCAGTTTTACAAATTTATTTTTTGAGATGATTGCCTGCAGTTCTTTTTGTGAGAGCTGCTTAACAGGAATATAATTATCCGCTTCAAAATGATGCTGCCATTGGTTTTCATTAATACAGATAAAAAAATCGCCGGGCGCTGTTACAAGGTTCTCTGTTATTTTTTGCCCAAACAATTGTTTGTATGTACCTGAAAGGTGCAATGCCATGCTGAAAAAATTTCCCCACCAGAACATGGTTCTCACTGCAAAAATATTTTCCGCATCAAAGCAACGGGGATAATCTAACAATACATACGGTAGCTGCAGGTAATTTTCTCCCTTCGCAATTTTAGGCGTTGATTGTATTACTGCTACAGGCAACCAATCTTTTTCTCTTTCAATAACTGCTTTTTGGTTTTCTGAACAATAGCCCAATAATTCATTTACCTTATCAATGATCACACGTTTCGTTAAAATCCATCCGGCGTTATTTACCAGTTGCTGTTCCTCGGCAGAAAGCATTAATTTTGAAAACTTGTTCATAGCGCATCAAATTACTACAATTAATTTTTATTACATCTCCTGCTTTGCATGATAAAGAAATTAGACAAACTTATTCTTAAATCATTTATCGGGCCGTTTATCATAACGTTCTTTATTGCTTTTTTTGTACTGATGATGCAGGGCCTCTGGAAATACTTAGATGACCTGGTAGGCAAGGGCCTGGATTTTATCACCATCGGCAAATTTTTATGGTATGTAAGCGCCTCCATGCTCACCCTGGCTATGCCCATTGCCATCCTCATATCCTCCATCATGACCTTTGGCAACCTGGGAGAAAGTTTTGAACTGGTTGCCATTAAATCTTCGGGTATTTCGCTGCTGCGTTTTATGCGCCCCTTAATATGGGTGGCCCTTTTGTTTTGTGGCATTACATTTATGTTTGCCAACTATGTAATTCCTTATGCCAATTTAAAATTTGTGGCGCTGTACAACGATATCTTTTATAAGAAACCCGCTTTTGAACTTAAAGAAGGCGTATTTTTTACCTACATTCCCAATTACGCCATTAAAGCCGGCAAAAAAGATGCGGATGGTAAAACCATTCGTGATATTTTAATTTATGAGCAAACCAATCCTTTGCAAAACAACAGCATCATTGCAGAAAAAGGAGTGATGACCATTTCGGCCGATAAAAAATTTTTAGAATTCAATCTCACAAATGGTTTCCGTTACCAGGAAAGCGGCAGCGGCGCAGATACTTCTACTGAATTTATTCGGCTGGGTTTCAGTTCTTTTAAAAAACTTTTTGATTTAAGTTCTTTACAAAAACAAACCACCAACGACAGTGTTTATCGTAATAATTTTAAAATGTTAAGTGCGGGGCAAATAAGCGCTTCGCTCGATTCGCTGTATAAAATGAACGACAGTGTTGAAGCCCGTATGAACAGGGCCCTGGCCATTACTTTACCTTATGCAGCCAAACAGGACAGTTCAAAAAAAAATGTACCGGTTATTAAAACCAAAATAACCAAATTCGATAAGCTCATTCCAGACACAGCATATAACCAGGTGTATGATGCCGCTACAAACATGGTCAATAATCTCAAATTTAATATTGAAAGTGCGGGTACAGAAATTGAAAGCCGCAAAGCCGAGATCAAGAATCATAAAATTGAATGGCACCGCAAGTTTTCTTTATCTATGGCCTGTTTTGTATTGTTCTTTATTGGTGCGCCGCTGGGCTCCATCATCCGTAAAGGCGGGCTGGGTATGCCATTGGTGGTTGCTATTATTTTCTTTTTACAGTTTCACCTGCTTAATATGTTTGGCGAAAAATTTGTAAAGGAGAGTATGCTGCCTCCCTTTATAGGCATGTGGCTGGCTGTTATTGTACTTACGCCGGTTGGCATTTTTCTTACCTACAAAGCCATGCACGACTCACAGCTCTTTAATAAAGAATATTATAACCGGGCATTTAAAAAGCTAAAAAATATTGTGAGTAAGGCTAAGAGACCGAAAGACGAAATGAGCTGAGGAGAAAACTTATTTTATTAGGCTAAGAGGACAAATGAGGAAAAGAGTTGAAAGAGAAAGCGCTGCCTTTTCCTCCTTTTCTCTATTGAGCCTGCAAAAGCCGGCGGCTTAGCTTATTTCCCTTTTATGATCATAACCAAACTGATCTATAATGAAAAAACTCCTCCTCCCCCTTTTTTTCCTGGGCACCATTGCCATGATTTTTGTTATGGTTAAAACCGGCGCTTCGTTAAAAACTGTTTCCACCCCACACGGCATTCTCGATCTGGAGTTTGCATACAATACAACAAAAACCACAACCATTATCAACGCCTGGCAGCCATCATTCACTGAGTCATTTGGGAAAATTGCTGCTGCAAAACTGAATACACAGTGCGATTTTTTATTCCTGTTTTTTTATGCAGGCTTTTTGTTTCTTGCCTGCAAAAAAATTGCAGCAAATATTAATGGCCCTGTGGCAAAAGCGGGAAATATTATTGCCAAAGGCGCAATAGCCGCCGGCATTTTTGATATGATTGAAAATGCCGGCATGTTACTCACACTTAATAATTACCACTCCTCAGCCATTGCATTTGGTACCACATTTTTTTCAGTAATTAAATGGGGATTGGCTTTAATAGCGGTGCTATATGTGCTAACAGGCTTGCTGGTATTGGCTTACCGTAAATTGGTTAATGGCTAATAGTTAATGGTTGATGTTGAGAAATCATTTCTTAAAAAAGAATTGCATCTTCCTTTCTGTGTTTCTGTGCTTCTGTGGCAAACCATAAGTTGCGCAGCAACTTCCTTCGTGCCTTTGTGTCTTCGTGGCCAAATTAGTTGCGAAGCAACTTTCAAGTTTACTTTAGATAGAAAGCTCAGTTCCTTAAATGGACTCAGCCTTTGTATTAGACAGAACCAAGTGCGATCCAGCTAAAACAAAGGCTGATAAATTGACAAACAATCTGGTGCAAATCTAACCGTGCCTGCAATCAATCCACACATTCATTTCTTAAAATTTTGTGAAAATATTTTCCCATCAAAAAATCCTAATTTCGCTACGTTCAACCATTAACTATTAACAATCAACTATCAACTATATGCAAGTTTGGAAAGATTACCAGGAAAAAAATAAAGACCGCTTTTTAGAAGAACTGCTGGAGCTGCTGCGCATTCCCAGTGTGAGCGCAAAAGCCGAGCACAAACCCGATATGATAGCCTGTGCCGAAGCGGTAAAGCAACGCCTTATTGAAGCTGGTGTGGATAAAGCAGAAATTTATGAAACGCCCGGCCACCCGGTAGTTTATGCCGAAAAAATAATTGACCCAACCAAACCAACCGTGCTGGTTTACGGCCATTACGATGTGCAGCCTGCCGAGCCATTAGAGCTTTGGAAAAGCGGCCCCTTTGAACCCGTAATTATTGATGGTAAAATTTTTGCCCGTGGCAGTTGCGATGATAAAGGCCAGATGTACATGCACGTAAAAGCGCTGGAAACATTGATACAAACCAATACACTCGAAAACAATATTAAATTTTGTATTGAAGGCGAAGAAGAAGTTGGATCGCCCAACCTGGCAAAATTTGTTACTGCAAACAAAGACCTGTTAAAGGCCGATTGTGTGCTCATCAGCGACAGCGCCATGATAAGCCTGCAAACCCCAAGCCTTGATATTGGCCTGCGTGGCCTTAGTTATATTGAGGTAGAAGTTACCGGCCCCAACCGCGACCTGCACAGCGGTGTATATGGCGGCGCTGTTGCCAACCCCATTACCATCCTTGCAAAAATGATCGCATCGCTGCACGACGATAATAACCATATAACCATACCCGGCTTTTATGATGATGTATTGGAATCATCTCCGGAAGAAAGAAAATTAATGGCCGAAGCGCCGTTTAATGAGGCAGAATATAAAGACGACCTGGACGTAATAGAATTATGGGGCGAAACAGGTTACAGTACCAACGAACGCACCGGCATACGCCCAACCATTGAGCTAAACGGTATTTGGGGCGGCTATACCGGCGAAGGTGCCAAAACTGTGTTACCATCAAAAGCTTATGCAAAAATTTCGGCAAGGCTGGTACCCAACCAAAGCTCTGCTAAAATTGCAAAACTATTAATAGACCATTTGCATACTATTGCGCCATCTTATGTAAAGGTAAAAGCCACCCTGCACCATGGCGGCGAACCCTACCTTACACCGATTGACAGCAGCGCCTACAAAGCCGCAGCCAAAGCCATGGAAACAACCTTTGGCAAAACCCCCATACCCGTACGTGGTGGCGGCAGCATACCCATTTGCAGTTTATTTGAAAAAGAACTGGGCGTAAAAGTAGTGCTGATGGGTTTTGGCTTAGACAGCGATAACCTGCACAGCCCCAACGAAAAATTTGACCTTGCGAATTTTTATAAAGGGATTGAGACGATACCGTATTTTCATAAGTATTTTGAGGGGTAAGGTGCGGCTATAACGCTGACGAAGGAAGCATTTCGATAAATTATTTAAATCCCGGTGAGTTGATTGCCGGGATTTTTTTAGACATGCATTTGTTTATCATGGCGATATTGTTATGTGCTCAATTGTATTGCATAAAGCTGTAGAAGATATTAAATATTTGTTTTAACTATGAATAATCTCACCTAATTTGCAATATTCATCAAATTTAATAAATTATGAATGATATAATTGTGAATGCTATAAAAAATAGAAATGTGATCGAATTCACTTACGAAGGTGAAAGCCGAACTGTTGAAACTCATTGCTATGGTTTGACAACTAAAGGCAATGAAGCAATTCGGGTTTATCAAATTAATGGTTATAGTTCTTCAGGTAAAATGGGCTGGAAAGTGTATGACTTAGGCCAAGCTAGTGATATTCAAATACTATCCGATATTTTTGAAATCAGAGAAGATTATAAAAAAGGTGATAAAGGAATGAGCGAAATTTATCTTGAGATATAATTATAGAAATTATGAAATTCGATAAAACTAAAAGCGACATTAAAAATCTTGAAATTCTTAAAAATGAAATTATTAAGACGAAAGTACCATATTCTAAAATATTAGCTGAAACATTATTTAGTGCTACGGACTCTGATAAATTGAGAGGAATAATAAGAGAAAGAGTAACAGAATATATTGATAAAAAAATAAAAAAATAATGCCCAAATTCTTTATAAAATCAATCACAATAGAGGGTTTTAGAGGCATTAATAATGAAGGAACCCCTTTAGTGATATCTTTAAAAGAAGATGGAGTTACATCATTTTTTGGTGAAAATGGAATGGGAAAAAGTTCAATATTCGAAGCTTTTCTTTTCTCAATTTTAGGTAGAATTATTCGATTTGATGATTACCATGGCGATATAAAAGATAAGACTAGTATAAAGAACCTTTTTCACAAAGGCGATGGCACAATTGACATTGAATTTGTTGATGACTCGAAAAATGTATATAAGTTCAATGTAAAGGTTACTTCCAATGGAGAAAGAATAATTAGTTCTAGCTCTGTCCCTAATCCTGATTCGTTTTTAGAATCTTT
>JANNYY010000124.1:0-27303 GCA_031410355.1 Chitinophagaceae bacterium
AATGATCATACCAATAACCATAAACCTGTTAAACAACCAAATCCACACGACTCAGACACCCAACTGTTAAGTATCCAACATCCAGACAAAACCAGACAACCACTGAACAAAAGTTCTTAAAAACCTCCCGGTTTATCGGGAGGCTTTTAAGAACTTTTTGTTCAGTGGTTGTCTGGTTTTGTCTGGATGTTGGATACTTAACTTCTGGTTTTCTTAGTGAATTGGATTTGGTCTTTTATGTGGATATTGGTTTTTTGTTTGATAATGTAAAAGTAGTGTGGCAGTGGTGAGAAAAAAAGTAAAAAGCCTCCAATGGTTTATTTTTAATACTGAACAGGTAATTTATGGTACTGAGCCCGAAAATAGCTTGCTGGCTGGCTTTCACAATTGTACTAAAAGCAAAAACCCCCCGACTTCGGGGGTTTTTTTTAATAATGTAAGGTTCTTTGGTAATGTTGGTTTTTTCGTTGGATAAATGGATTTTTAACTACCTGGTTTTTCTTAGTGAATTGGATTTGGTCTTTTAACTGGATATTGGTTTCGGTTTCTGATATAAAACTACTTCAACAATTTTGCTGTACAAACTCAACCGCACCGTGCTGGTTTTTTTAATATCTAAACTGGTAAATCGGGCAACTGAACCGGAAAGGCTGTTCTTAAAAGTTTAAATGTTGTTACAAAACAAAACCCCGGTTTCCCAGGGTTTTTTAAAAAGGTTCGGTTTCTTTGGTAATGTTTGTTTTCTTTGGTTTTGGATAATTTAATATCCGGTTTTTCTGAGGTTAATTGGATGGTGTTTTCAAGTGGGTTACAGAATCTTAAAACGGGTTGTTGATTTCTTGTATAAAGATAATACAGGAAATGACCCTGGCAGCATGAACTACACCCAGTAGTATGATTTTAATACTGAACAGGAATTTTTATCTGCTAAACGGGAAAACAGGGAGATTTTTAATCGCCCAACCAATGTTTAAAATCAGCCGAACGCTCTGTGCTTACAATGGTTTCGTGTTTTGCAGGGGGATTTAATTTGATCAGCACCCGGCTTTTGCTGTAGGCAAACATTTCGGCAATGGAATGGATACCTATAATATACTGCCGGTTTATACGGAAGAAAAGTTTGGGGTCGAGTATTGAATCGAGCGTATCTAAATTAAAGTCAACCACAAACCTGCGGCCATCTTTAGTACACAAAAAAGTGGCTTTATCTTCTGTATAAAAATAAACCACTTCTTCGGTTTCAATGGTTTTAATATGCTCGCCGTATCTTACCACAAAACGTTTTTTATAATCGGTGCCCGCCGGTTGCAGTGATTGTAACAGCTTAGTAAGATCAATGGCAGGCGCTGCAGCCGGTGAACGTGATTTGAACTTGGTTACCGCTTTTTCAAGCTCTTCTTTTTTAATAGGTTTTAGTAAATAATCTATACTGTTTACCTTAAAGGCTTCAATGGCATATTGGTCATAAGCCGTGGTGAATATAATTGGGCAGGTAATTTCTACCTGTTTAAAAATTTCGAAACTGATTCCGTCTGATAACTGGATATCTGAAATGATCAGATCGGGCGATTTATTTTCGGCAAACCATTTTACAGCCGATGAAACACTTACAATCTGGTTGAGCAGTGTATGGCCCGGTTCGATTTCCTTCAACATTTTCTGCAGGCGGTTAAATGCCGGTTCTTCGTCTTCTATGATCAGTATAGTCATTATATTATTGATTTAAGATGGGTAAAATTACTGTAAACTCAACACCGTCATTAACTATTTTTACCTGCTCTTTACTTAGTAAATTATACCGGTTAACAATATTTTGTAAACCCATGCCTGCACCCGGTTCCCTGGTTATTTTTGGGTTTATATTATTTTTGATTACGAGTTGCTTTTTGTTTTCAATAAATACATTGATCGTTAGTGGCGTTTCTTTTGAAACGGCATTGTGTTTAATGGCGTTTTCTATCAACAACTGCAGGATAAGCGGCGGTATGAAGATAAGTTTTTTATCTTCTTCTGTTACCTGGATGTTTAATTTTAAATGGCTGCCGTATCTTTTTTGCTGCAGGTAAAAATAGGTTTTTAAAATCCCTATCTCTTCACCAAGGCTTATCACATCATGATCGCGGTAGTTTACAATATTTCTAAAAAAAGCTGAGAGCTGCTCCACATAATCAACCGCCAAAGTTGGTTCTTCTTCAATATAAGATATAAGGGTATTAAAGCTGTTGAACAAAAAATGCGGATTAACCTGGGCACGTAATACCTGGAACTGGAACTGTATTTTTTCCTGCTGCAATTGCTGTACTTTTTTTAAGTGCTGCTCCCTCCGTTTCATATACCAGTATAAAATAGCAGCAAGCGCCAGGATGCCAAAAATAATAAACCAGACCCTTTTCCATATTGGGGTTTCAATTACAAATGTATAAGTGGCATCATCGGCGTTATTGAAGTTTTCATTTAAAGAAGACATTATATGAAATTTATAAGTGCCCGGCCGAAGCTGTAAAAAAGTAACATTCCTGTCACGGGTCATTATCCACGCCGTATCCAGGCCTTCCATTTTATACTGATAATGTACTTCATCGGGGTTGGTATAATACAAACCGGTAAAATCAAACCTGAAACTGTTTTGATCGTATTTATAATTTCCTTTCACATTTTTATCTGCATCGGCTAAATTTACCTGTACATTTTCAATTATCGTTTTCGACTGGTAAACTGTGTTTTCAACAGGCGTAAAAATTACGATGCCCTGTAGCGTACTTAATACAATATTGCCGGCAGTGTCCTGTGCTACACTGCCCATACCGGTGTTTACATCGCTAATGCCCTGTTTAAAATTTAAATAAGAAATAGTGCCTGTTGAGGTATGCAGAATATCTATCCCTTTTTTATTTACCAGAAAAATATTACCAAAGCGCCCGTTTTTTATAGCAGTTATCTTTAAATCACTGATGCCATCAGCCGCAGTGTAATTTTTAAAAGTTTTTCCATTATACCTGTAAATGCCGGCGCCTTCTGTATTAAACCATATATTACCCCGGTCATCTTCTATAAACGAGTAAATGTGGTCATCTTTCAACCCATTATCTTTATTAAAAGTTTTTAATTTTCCATTTTCAAGTACCGTAATGCCTTTGCCATCGGTGCCAAACCAAATTCTGCCACGGGAGTCTTTATAAATATTATAGATGTAGTTATTGCCAACATTTTCAATATCATTATAATTTCTAAAACTGTATTTTTCTGCTATAGCCTTATTTTTTTCTGCTATGTTAAAGATCATCGCTACACCCTCAAGCCCGCCGGCACAAACGGTATTGTCACGGCCGGTTATAGATAAAATACTTGCGTTTATTAAAAGTGGATTTTCGGTAAGGCTGCGGTACTGGCCGCTTTGTGGGTTAAGCAGTAAAATACCTTTGCCCATGGTGCCTATCCAGATGTTATGATTAATATCCTGGTATAAACCGCTAATATCAGTTTTGCTGTTGAGGCCGGCAAGACTATATTTTTTTTGGGTATAACTGCCATTTACAAAACTGTATTTAATCAATCCTGCATTGGTGCTTATCCATATATTGTTTTGGTAATCGCAAAGTGTAGCATGAATGGATTCAAAAACTTCGGGAGAATAAACAGGCAACAGTTTTAATTTGTCTCCGGTAATTGCAATTAAATCTGTAGCCGTTGTCATCCAGATATTTCCTTCGTTATCCTGCAATAAATTATAAATATTTTTTTGTAAGTTGTTTCCTGTTTTAAATTCATTAACCGGTTTATCAAAGCCCGTTTGTTTTAGTAACCCGTATTCTTCTGTAGCGATCCATAATTTTTTTTGCGAAACCAGCAGGTTGTTAACCTGGCCATAGCTCCAGGTGGCATTGGCAGGCGGCACAGTAATTTTTCCGGTGCTGTGGTTGTATAAACAAAATCCCTTTTCCTGCATACCAATCCAATAATTGTTGTTGCCTGCAGCGGTAATAGCGGTAACATAATAATCTGGTAAACCATTTTTTGGGCCTATAACTTTTACCTGCACTTTGCCATTAACCAAACTGCATACATTAATGCCCTGGTCAGTAGCCGCCAAAACATCGCCATTGCCGGCAAGTGTAAGTGTACGTACATGCAGATCGCTTAAGCCGTTTTCCGCATTAATAAGATATAGGTGGTTGTTGCTGAAATAATAAATGCCTTCGCCGTTTGTAGCAAACCAGATGTTCTCTTTTTTATCCTGGATAAATGAGGTGATGGCAACTGCGGGATTCCCTTCCTCAACCTGGAAATACTGCAGCAGGCCATTTATTTTTTTTGCGATATGCCCGCTTTTAAATCCTGCCCAAAGCTGTTGTGTATTATCCTGAAAAATGGCAGTAACCGTATCTTTAATGCCGGGTTTTGAAAAATTAATTTTTTTAAATTTGATGCCGTCAAAACTGTAAAGGCCATTAGTAGATCCGGCATAGATATAACCATCGGTGGTTTTAAATAAAGTATTTATTTTAAAGGGCTGGTTATCATCCTGCAGTTTAAATGATTTAAAACCCAACTCCTGTGCAATACAGCAGGATATAGCAATACCCGAAATAATGATGGTAAAAAAAATACGCATCAGCAGCTTTTGTGATGTTGGCTTACTGTTCAATCAAATCGGCTTTTACTTCCACTTTTATCTGGGATGCTAACTTTTCGTTTACCACTTTTGGTATGGTAATATTATGATCGGCCAGCAGCACTGTAAAATTTGATTTGACAGTTACCACATTATTCTTTATGGTTAACTCACATTTTAGTATCCGCTCCTGGCTTACGCCATGTACGGTAAGGTTGCCTTTGGCCCTGATGCTGTAAATCCCATCACGTTTCAGATCTATGTCTTCAATAATTTTTCCTTCAAACGATGCCCGCGGGTATTTAGCACTTTCGAGGTAGTTTTCGTTAAAATGTTCCTGCTGTAACGGACTGTTAAAACCTTTAAAAGTATTTACGTTTAAGGTAAAAGCAAACTGTTTTTTCTCTGCATTAAAAATGCCTTTTAACTGGTTGCTGCTGGCTTTTATTAGTTCCAGCGGCGCATCGGACCAAAAGATGATGGTGCCTTTGCTAACCGAAAAGAAATAGCCAGGAGCCTGTACATGTGCGCTTAATGCCACCATAAAAAATAGAAGCATAATCGTTTTCTTCAACATGTATCTTTTCACTTTCATCTTAATAAAAATAGCAAATAACCGGCAATTGGCCGGTTATTCAAATTGTGTAGCAGTTTATCAATGCTTTTTTCCAATAGTAAACACCCTGGATATATTAAACCCGAAGAGAATGTCACCCTTATCCCACTTGCCCTGTGTATCAGTTATAAAAGTACGTTCGTTCATGCCCTGCGAATTGGTGAAGTGCAATTGAAAAACGTGCCCCCCCGTTTCAAGGTCAAACCCCACGGATAAAGCATCTGTGGTACCCGGTTGTTTGTACTTTGGTAACTGGTAATAGTATTCAATATTAAAGCTTACCCGTTTGGTTAGTTTTTGCCTGCCGCCTATTCCAATGGCAAACATATCGTTGGGGTCGGTGGCTCCTGTTACCAGGTTTTGATGTATAAATGTTGGCATTAATTGTAAAGATGTACCCTCTGAAAATTTTCGCCCTATGATCAACTGGTGAGTGAAAAATAACCGGGATGAGTTATAATTCTTTGCAGTGGGATCTTCGAATTTAAGGGTTTTGTATGCAATGGTTGGTACATAACTGAGGGTGATGGGCATATTTCTTTTGCCTTTGGACTGCCGCAAAATTTTTAGTTTGAAGAACCCATCATAAGTTTTTTGAAAAGTGCTGCGGCCAATACCCACCATCAGGTAACGGGTAATCCCATAATCAAAGCCCATTCGCATGGTGGCTTTGTCCAGTCCAAAAAGCTCATATCCACCTTCATTAATATGACCAAAGCGGTGCGATATTTTTACATCCAGTACTCCTTTGGCCACATTTTCTACCGAATGGCCGTTTACCAGCCTGGTGGTTTTAAAAGTAGCCGTAGTGTAAGTGGTCATTTCTTTGGTTGATTCCATTTCTTTTTCAAGTAATTTCATCAGGTCGGTAGTATCCTGTGCACCAGCCTTGTAAAACATACAAACCGAAATAAAGAGGCATACTATTTTAAAATATTTCATATACATAAGTTTATAGTACAGGCGATAAATTACCTGGCTTCGTAGTTACAGTCAACCTTCACTTCAATAGTTTTTGAAATATTGTTTTCAACTACTTTAGGTACGGTAATTTTATAATCATCAAGCTTAGCATTAAACAAAGCATTGGCAGATATCTTACCTCCTTTAACCTGTATAACGGCGGGCACGGTAACTTTATTGGTTACGTTGTGCATAGTTAGATCGCCTGTTACCGAAACATTGTACGCCCCGTCTTTTTTAAAGTCAACTTTAGTAAGATCATTAATGGTTCCTTTAAAACTTGCTTTGGGGTATTTAGCGCTTTCCAGGTAATTTTCATTAAAATGCTCCTGCATTAATGCTTTTTTAAAAAGAAATCCATTAACCAGTACTGAAAAAGCGATCTCGCCGTTTTGCGTGTTCAAAACGCTGACCGCCTGGTTATTTACAGCATCAATATTTTCAATATCAGTTTTGGAAAAGAAGGAGATCTTGCCGTTTTTGGTCATGTAGGTTTGTGCGCTTGCCGTGCAGTTTATAATTAGTAAGGCTGCAAAAATTAAAAACAGGTTCTTCATGTGTGTAAGTTTTAAAATTAAAAAATGATTAGGGTATTGATGCGTATAAAAGTTGATTAATTATTTGGTGCACCTGCTGCAATCCAAATGCGTATTTTTTCCAGGTTGCAGGTGCTGAGTTTGTTGCTGTTTTTTGGCATGGGTGAATAATTGGGACTGTGAGAAACAGCACCCCATAGCCGCCCGTTATCTACCTGAATTTTTACGCCCGTATAAGTATCCAGGCTGATGCCGGCAGAAGGTGTACTGCCTCCATGACAACTGATACAGTTTGAACTTAGTACCGGCAGCACCGATGTGCTGTATTTTACTGCTGCTGTGTCACAGGCTGTATCGGGATAAAGCAGGTCCGATTTATCGTAATAACAGCTATTTAAACAAGTTGCCATGATACCCGTAATGAAAATTAAAACTGCTATAAAACCTGGGCTATTGTATTTTTTTATATACATTATTAATAGTTAGGATTTTTTTAATTGTTAGGCGAACCTGAACTCACCCATTTTCTTATTTGTGTGATCTGGCAGGTGCTTAACTTGCTGGCATTTTTGGGCATGGGCGAGTAACCTGGCGCATGACTAACGGCACCTACAAGTCTGCCACTGATAGCTACATTCCTTACGCCATTATAAGCACTCAGGTTTATACCGCCTGATGGGGCACTGCCGCTATGGCAACCCAGGCAGTAAGTGCCCATGATAACACTAACATTGGTACTGTATTTAAATTGGTTACTGTCGCAAACCGATCCGCAGGTGACGGTGTTTTTGGCACCTTCATTTATCCATTTGCCAATAAGGGCCTTTTGGTCAGTAGTAAGATCGGAATTTGGCAGAGGTGGCATTTTTTTATCGCCGGTTTCAAAAAGTACTTTGTACACTTTAGAATTGGCAGCATTGCCGGGGCGAACATCTTTTCTAATAATGTTTATGTAACTGTCAAAAACATAATCTTTCTCGTGTGTTGCTGCATCATGACAGCCCGACTTGGCACAATTGGATTGAAAGATCGGGAGTATCTGGGCCTCAAAGCAAACTTCGCCGGTGCCACCCGGAACAGGTGCCGGCGACCCGGTTATTGCCTGAGGAATTTCATGCTTACATGCATTAATTACAGTTAGGGCTATAATTAATACGGCAAGTATGGAAAATATTTTTTTCATACTTATTTATTTTAAGGTAGTATTCACTTATTCTTGTAGCACCTTACCAGGTAAACATCTCCCAAAATTCCAAGATCGGGATCGCCCATACCCATACCGGTGCAAATTCCTTTAAGCACAGCCTGTTGGTTTTCAGTAAGGCTTACCGCTTCATCTTCCATGGTGCAGTTAATATATGCACCACCCTCATTGGTTTGCAGCATTACAATAACCTGGTTTTGCTGATTTTTTGAAACCTTTGTTACCATACCCGTAACCTCAAGTATTTTATTTGCGTAGGTTTGCCTGCCCTGTACAGAGTCTTTTAAAAAGGCCTGGTACAATATTGCAGCATCAACTTTTACAGCCTGGGCATTTTTAACATTTACCGGCCCTTTATTAAACAGGTAAAAGCCAATGGCCCCAGCAATTATTATAATGGCTAAAATGAAAAAGACGATATTTTTTTTACGAACTGCCAATGTTTAATGCTAAAGTTATGGTTGTTAGTCAGTAAAGAAAAACAAATTGGACCGAATGGGAAAAATTAAATCCTGTACGGGTATTTTTAGTATTTAAACGCAAAAATTTTATAGTTAGTTGCCTGAAACAATAAAATTTTCAACCGGTATGCGGTTACTGATGCTTTTGGCCAGGGTCATTTCATCGGCATACTCCAGCTCGCCGCCAAATGATATGCCACGGGCAATGGTTGTAATTTTTACAGGGTGCTGTTTAAGTTTTTTGCTGATATAGTAGATGGTAGTATCGCCCTGTATGGTTGGGCTTAGGGCAAAAATGATCTCTTCAATTTCTTCTTTTACTATCCGGTCAACCAGGGGATCAATAGTTAATTGTTCGGGCCCAATACCATCTAATGGTGAAATGATGCCGCCCAGTACATGGTAAATGCCATTAAACTGCTGGGTGCTTTCTATGGCAATTACATCCCGTATATTTTCAACCACACAAAGCATTTCTTTTTTACGCATGGTATTGCTGCAGATATTGCAAAGCACTGTGTCAGAAATATTATAGCAGCGGCTGCAGAATTTTATTTCATTCCTCATCCTGGCAATAATTTCGCTAAACCGGTTTACATCTGCCGTATCCTGTTTAATAAGATGAAGTACCAGGCGTAATGCTGTCTTTTTTCCAATACCAGGTAACCTGGCAAATTCATTAACAGCATTTTCTAAAAGAGAAGAAGAAAAAATCATAAGGCAAAAATAGCGGTTAGCAATTAGCTTTTAGCTTTTAGCCAGCCAGTTTTTTGCTCATAGCTCAAAGCTCATAGCTTACGGCTTTTACAATTTTATATCCCGTTCATTATCCCAGTTTGCCCGCACACCTAATTTTTGAGAGAGGCTTATAACTTTTTCGGGTTGTAATTTTTTTGAGTAATTACCGGGGTCCCATTTGCCGTTTTTGTTGGCATCAAATAAGATGCGGATGTCATATTCGCCAGGATTAATAAATTTATTGCTCCACTCAAGTGCAGTAAGCGCATAACTTTGTTGTATTTCATCGCCCTGTACAAATTGTAAAACGGGGTGTTTTGACAAGTCGAGGTTACTGAAACGCAATACCACGTTTCCATAAGCCGACATTTCCTTTGTTGTAATACGGATAGTATCAGCTTTTGTAAGCCGGTTGTCTGAAGAATCTGAGAGTGCAGTTGTATCCATGATGAGGCGGTATTCCATGCCTTCCTGCCAGGAAGCAGCAAGCATAATTTTTGTCCGGCTGCTGTCAATTGTCCAGGCTGCAGACGGGATAGATTTATAGTTGGTATCTCTTAAGATTAATTTACCAGGCTCGAATTTTTTTAATGGGCTGTTAAAAACCAGTTCAAAGGGAATCAATAAATCCTGGTTCCGCGAACCTGCTGGTAAAGTATACATTAATCTTTTGGGTTTTACTGTAGATTTTACCGGGCGCTTAATGGCACTTTCTTTTTCTACAGCCGATGCGTATAAAATAACCGGTGCTGTATTTTCAGAAACTGTAATAGCTGCATCTGCAAATGCAAATATTTCTTTTTTTGAATTATAAGTTTTGCCGCCATCGCCATCTTGCAGGGCATACACTTTAAAATTGCCCGCAGGTAAATTAATGAACGTAAAACTTCCGTCGCCGCTGAGTTTGGCTACATAATCGGGTTTTCTTTTTTGTACAGATGAATCATCTGTATTGCGGTAAAGCATGGCAATTAATGTGCTGTCGGCCTTGCCTGTTTCGGCAATGATTACTTTGCCGGAAAGCATTAAAGTATCTATTTGTTTGCCTGTAGAAAAAACATACGTAAAATCTTTATAGGGGTTGCCCTCGTTATTATCAACAATGGCACTGCCAAAATTAATACTGTATGTTGTGTTTGGTAATAATGTGTCTTTAAGTTTTACGGTTACAGTTTTCAATTTAAAATCAACTGAAGGATTTTTTTTTGGGAAGGGAGAGATCAAAACATTGGTTTGGGCTTCTTTTAAATCAACATATTCATTAAAGGTTAAAGTAATTGTATTGCCGGTAACATTGGTACTGTTGAGGCCGGGCGATGCTCTTACTAAGCGTGGAGGAATACTATCTTTTGCCCCGCCTGTGGGCATGCCTATCTGCCCGCAACCAGCAATGCTTATAGCGAGAATATATAAAAGCAAAACAAAAAAAAATGCAGAAAGTATATGGGTTGATCTCATCAGGTGTTATTAAAATACAAACTTAACCCCTTTGTCTATTAAGGCAACAGTAAATTTAGGTTTTAGATTTTATTTAGCCTTTTGGGAAAGATTATATTTTTTAGCAAGCTGCGACATTGTTTTTTTTACTTGAATACCTTTGCCTTTACTTAACTGTTGTAAGCTTATTTCAATATTAACTTTTTGCTCATTAGTTAAAGTGGTACAGGTTGTATTTGTGTTTTTCTTCCCTTTCATGAATTTGACAGTTATTTTCTGAACAACCCCTACGGGGTAATATGATTATAGTAAAGAGATTAATAAAAGGCCAAACCCCGAAGGGGTGATATAATTTAGCCTGCTTAATTAATCATTTCATTCAAACAAATAGTTTTTTGTTTTATTATATCACCCCTTCGGGGTTTTGTACAACAATTTTCCAAATTACTATAATAATTACAACCCTTCGGATTTTGAAGTTAGCATCACAAAACGTTGCTTAGTCCACATTTTAAGTTTGTGAACCAATCATTTACCTACTCTGCTTCTTCGCTATCTAAATCATGCAGTGCCACTGCCAGCTTATTGTTTTTTACAAAATTGCACCAGTGACAATCTTCTTTTCCGCAGCCGGTATAAAAATCACGGGCCTGTATTTTGTGCCAAACTTCGGTAAGCTGTTGTTTTACCGTTTCCATATCCTGCGGATTGATAACGATTTTTTCTTTCCGGTATTCACCTTTTTTATCAGGCTCAATAAAATCGAATTCGGTGCTGATGACTTTCCAGTCTTTTTGTTCGTAATTATCCACTAATATTTTATAAAAAACAGCCTGCCGCCAGTAATCGCCGCCATTGGGGTCTTTATCGTGTGGTGGTTTCATTTTGGGTATGGCATTATCAATATTACCCGATTTATAATCTACCACATTAACTTCTTTGCCATTAAACTCCAGCTTATCTAATTTACCTTTTATGGGCACGCCGTTTACAATAATGCCCCTTATATTTCTTTCAACAGCTACCACTTTGTTCCAGGTGCTGATGTATTTGTCATAATAATTCCGCAAAACTTCATCACCATATTCCATGCGCCGGTCAAATGCTTCCTTAGTAAAATTTTCACGGTGCTTGTGCATGTACCAGTTAAAGTCGGCAATCATTTCTTCTTTTAATGGAAATGTTTCCTTCTTTCCGTCCTGCATTTTCCTGAACAAATTTTCTAACGCATGATGTACGGCACTCCCAAATTCTGTGGCTTCGCTTTTACCCGAAGGTATGCGGATGAGGTTGCGGTAATAAAAATTTAGGGGACAATTCAGGTAACTATTCAGTGCAGTTACATTCATCACAAATTTTTCGAGTAAGGCAGCAATAAAATCTTCTTCGGCCTGTTCAATCTCGGGCGCCTGTGCAGTAAAATGCAGGAGTTCAAATTCCATTTGTTGCGCTTCTGTTAAAATAATTTTTTCAACCGGCAATTCATGTTCCTCTAATATTTCGGCAATAAACATAGATGGTTCCAGTTCCTTACCATCATTCCTGAATTTTGAATAAGAGATGTACAGGTGTATCTCTGCACGTGTGAGCGCCACATAAAACAACCGGCGTAATTCTTCGTCATCAGCCGGGGTTGGTTGTGAGGTAAACATGGTATCCGGGAATTTATAACCTCCTCCGGGTTTTCTTTTTTTCTCCCAGAACGAAGCATTAACACCGGCGAAGAAAACATATTCAAACTCAAGGCCCTTGCTGCCATGTGCAGTTAACAGGTTTACGCCTTTATCGGTGCCGGCCACTTTATTCATAGGCAAGGCAATGCCTTCTTTTTCCATTAAATCAAAAATGCTGATGAGTTCTTTAAGGTTCAGCAAAGGATCTCTGCCGGTTTCCTCCTTAATAAAATCAAACAAAGCAGTAAGTAATTGCATCAAAGCAATTTTATCATTGCTTTGCATGATATAATTAAGAACACCGGCGTTTTGAATGATGTGCTCAAAAAGTTGCTGCAAGGTAATATTGGGAACATCAGCAACCAGCTTTTCTATCATGAAGCTGAAATTTTTTAACCCTTCATGAATGCCGGTATCAAATAAATTCTGCGGCGGTTTATTTGCTTTGTCTGACAGTAGTTTGCGGATGGAAGTAAGCTCCCCGTTGTATTTTAGCTTATTTACTTCAACCGTAAGTTTGGCAATTTCAATGGGAGGTATTTTATAGAAGTCATAATGCAATATCTCAAAAAGCATTTCATCGCCACCATAAGGAATATCGTGCTCGGCATTAAGATAACGAAGAAGCTGCACAATTTTATTGGTAAAAGGCTGCACCAAAACATCAATGCTCCGCTTGCTGTAAACCGGAATATTTTTTAGCCTGAAATAAGTTGCCAGCTCTTCACCGTATTTATTTTCTTTATAAATAATGGCAATTCTGCCCGGTTCAATTTTTTGTTTTATTAAGGCAGATACCCGGTTGGTAATATCGGCCATTTCATCTTTTGCAGCATTGTATTCATGCAAAACCGGGGGATTTTTTAGTTCCATCAGTTCATTTTTTGAACTAACCAGGTCTTTACTCAACCCTTCAATTTGTTTTACCAATCTTTCTTCATTCCTGTTGATTAAGGTTTTTGAAATATCCAGTATGGGCTGTGTGCTGCGGTAATTGCTGGTGAGCACCACTGTCATCAGGTCTTTTGTATAACGGTTTGCAAATTCAAGCATATTCTCCACGTTAGCGCCCTGGAAACGGTAGATGCTCTGGTCATCATCGCCCACAACAAATACATTGGGCTTATCCCAATAGTTAATGAGTAACTGTACTAATTTATTTTGTGTACCGCTGGTATCCTGGTATTCATCAACCAGCAGGTATTGAAATTTTTCCTGGTAATTGGCAAGAATGTTTTTATTTTCTTCAAACACGGTTATCACCCAGTTTATCATATCATCAAAATCGTAGCGGTTTCTTTTGCGCATCAGGTTCTGAAAATTTGCAAACTCATTTACTGCTGCCCGCAGCTTTTCCATTTTTTCTTTTTCTTCTTCAATCTTATCAATACGTACATCGCCTTTATTAAATTCCTTTACCTTACGTTTGGCAATATATTCATCGCGGTTGGGCAAATCATGTATGTAATTATCAATCCGCTGGTTTATAAAATCTGCAGTCCAGCCTTCCCTTTTCATAGAAGAAAATAAATTGCGGAGGTTGTTGATCTCGTAATACACATCGCCGCGGTATCTTTTAAGTGGATTGTTTTTTGGAAAAGCATCAATGAGTTGCTTAAACAGTTCAATACTCTCCAGTTCCGAAACAGCATCAAGCACATTTTTTTCAAAGAGGTTCAGGTTATCCTGTATCACATCATTACAAAATGCATGAAAGGTGTAAATGTTTACTTTGTATGCATCGGCGCCAATAAACTGCTGTAATCTTTTACGCATGGCAATGGTGCCGGCATCGGTATAAGTAAGGCAAAGAATATTTTCCGGCAGTGCATCTGTTTCCAGCAATATCTTTCCTATGCGTGCCGCTAAAATTTGTGTTTTGCCTGTGCCGGGGCCTGCAATAACCATTACCGGGCCTTCAATGGTATCAACAGCACGGCGCTGTTCATTATTTAATTTTTTATATTCTTCAGTAAATTTATTTTGCACTATTTCACGGTAGTGGCGCATTAACCAAAGATACTGGATGCAGGAATTTTTAGTGAACAAAATAATTCACATGATGTTATAAGGACTATGAGTAAAGTTTATTCTTTTAAAACGGTTCAGCAAATTCCCATCAGCCTTGATGAAGCCTGGAATTATTTTAGCAACCCGGCTAACCTGGCAAATATTACACCGGATGGAATGGGGTTTAAAACCATCTCTAAATTTCATGGCGATACCATGTATGCCGGGCAGGTAATTGAATACAAAGTGGCGCCCTTGCTGGGCATTCCGTTATACTGGATGACAGAAATTACCCATGTAGAAGATAAAAAATATTTTGTGGATGAACAGCGTTATGGCCCTTATAGTTTATGGCATCACCAGCATCATTTTAAAACCATTAATGGAGGGGTGGAGATGACGGATATTGTACACTACAAACTGCCGTTTTGGTTTTTGGGAGATATTGCTAATGCAATTTTTGTAAAAAAACAATTGCAACAAATTTTTGCTTACCGCTTTAAAAAAATTGAGGAGTTGTTCCCAATTGCTCCTAAAAATAAGACATAATCTTCGCTGGTTTTGGTTCCCCCTCATCCTGAGCGTAGTCGAAGGGCAGGGGGCGGAGGGGGTTTCTTACCCCGGCATCCTCGTTATATACTTATCAATCTGTTTTATCTGGTCAACAATTTGCGGTGTGGTTGGTTTAAAGCCTTTAGCTTTTTTAAAATATTCTTTAGCCGCCCTGAATTCTCTTTTGTTCATCATGATAGAACATAACTGCAAATAAGCAGCAGCATTATTTTCGTTATCAGGCAAACCGGCTCTTATGGCCTGGCGTATAAAACTTTCAGCCTGTTTAATATCTCCCTTTTGCATGTACAGCATACCCAGTTGAAGCTTGTTGGGCCCCTCGGCCTGCTTGGTTAAAGCACCGCCACCAAGTGCAAGGCTTTTTTTCATCATCACTTCGGCCTGTTCAAAATTCTGGTCAACCATGGCCAGGTTGCCCTTAATGGTATAATAAACCGAACGAACGGGTTTGATCAAAATTGCAGGGAACCAGATAGAATCGACCACTTTTTTAGCGCCTTCCATATCGCCTTCTTCCATGTAGGATTGGATAAGCCGCATGGGGCCAAATAAAAAATGGCCGGCAATGGCTACAACTGCGATAAGGTATAAAACAAACGAAGGCCAGAAACTGGTTTGTATATTGGTAAAAATGGCAAGGCCCAAAAATAAAATGCCCAGCCATAAACGGTATTTAATAACTACATTCAACCACTTCATAATCGTAAAAATTTAGTGCGCCCGGCCAGAATTATTTTTATAATAAATTTTAAAAATTGCTGTTTGAACGGGGAGGGCAAAGATAAGGATAGGAGCGGACAGTTAGAAGTGATTAGTTAAAGGAAGTTTTAAAATTGTTGCGGGGATGCAACCTTTTAATTCATTTTAGCCTGGAAGCCGCTTACCTACCCGTTGTTAGCACAATCTTAATATGCCGTTGCATTTTTATTTGTCTATTGAATAAAACTACTCGTTATTTTAAACCCGGTTATTTTTTTTGAGTTGGAGGAGAAACGGGGACAGATATGGTTTGTGAACCTATGTCTTTTTTTACAAAAGAGTAATTGCCATAATATGAACAAACCTTTAGCAGGTATGTACCCGGGGGTATACTGTTGAAAAAATAATCTCCCTTATAAAAACTGGCTTTCTGTTTATCAACAGCTTTACTCAAAGTGCTCTCATTACAACCAATTTCATAAATTTTTGTATTATTAATAACTGACCGGTTGGCCTTTGTTTTTGGTATCAGGTATACAGTTAAATTATCGGGCACGGCAACCTGGCCGGTTTTAGATGAGCCAAAATTTAATTTCACTATCACACTTTTATCATCGGGCTTTTTTACAGTTTCGGCAACAAGTTCATCGGGCGTAAATGTTACAGGATATTTAAGCCGGTATGCATCAAATTCCTTTTGCAGTTTTTCATAGTTTGTTTGCGATAATAATAACCGGGCATTCAAAGCATCTATTTGATTTTGTAACTGCTGCATTTTTGAATTCTGGGCATTAATATCAAAAGCCGGCCTTCGGTTAAGTTCCGCTACCTGGTTTCGTAAAATATTATTGATGTTCAGTAAAGCCTCATAATTTGCCTCAACTTCCTTAAGGCGCATTTTTAAATTATTATTGCTACCTGGAGATTGTAATGAATCATCCAGAAATTTTAGCCTGGCAATTTCTTCATTTAAAGTATCAATGTGTTTGTTGAGATTGGCAAAAACAGGATTTGCATTGGAAGCGTCATTTAGGTCCGGCGTCAGGCGGGCAGAATCTGATCGTAGCTTTTTAACAGAAACATCAAGGTTGGTGCTATCGTTTTTCAACACTTCTATTCTGTCTTCAATTGCTTTTTTATCTTTATTGGCCCGGCGGGTTAGCAAATAATAAGTAAGTAAGCCGGCCAATAAACAAAGCAGCAAAATGGCTAATCCCCGCCGTCTGGCTTTTTTATTAGCTAAAGCGGCTGCGATTTTTTGCCGCCTTTTTTCACGGTCTTCTTTTATTAGCGGGGCCAGCACATCATGTGTAAGTTCTACAACGCCATCATCTAACCGTAAAAAATATTTTTTATCCAGCACGAGAATACCGGGTAATAGTTCATTTTTATCATTTTGTGATATGGTATACCGGGTTCTGAAACCTTTGTCGGTTATCAGTTTTTCCTGCACAAAAATACTCATGGGGGCAGGCTGATCTTTTTCTAATTTTATGTTGGGGTCACGAAACACGGCATTACTTTCTGCCAGGGCTTCTTCATAAACCGCACGGAGGGTATAATCTTTTGAATATTTATTTAATAGTTCATCGGTGATAATTTTTTCTCCGGCTTTTATTCTTTCTTTTTCAATATATGTGCATACCTGGCTTAAGAGCGAGGGTTCAATGGTTGTAATTGCATGACCGGTTTTTGTGGGTTCAACGGCAAAATAAGATACTACTTTTTCTGCCTGCAGCTTATTTATTTTATCTCCCCATGTATTTTTAACAACCTGGTAGGCCTGTTTTTCATTCATTGGCATTAACCTGAACCTGGAGAGTTTTATGGATGGTATTTTTTCTGTAAAACTTTCGAATTCAGCCAGGTATTCTTCTCTAAACGAGAACAACACTTTTACGCGTTGGGAATTATAGTCGTAATCTATTTCTTCTTTTCGGTTTAGGAATTGATCTTTAAGAGAAGCGGGTATAAAGTTTTCAATCAAATCGGAAAGCTCTTCCCAAAAGAGGGCAAACTCTTTTTCCCCGAAATGGGTTCCGCCACCTGCCAGGGTAAAAATCTCTTCAAATTGGTCAAATATCAATATCGGCGTAATCGTTTTCCATAGCGGCTCCTTATGAAAATACTCCCAAAGCGTTTCTTGTCCCGGGTAAGACTGTACCTGGAAGCCATAAGAATCTATTTCTTTTTTCAAAACCTGTTTTACCTGGGTAATCAGCTCAGGACTATCTTTTTTAAACTCAAGTCTTATTCTAAATGGAAGGCAATAATCGTGGCGAAGCCCTGGAAAAATACCGGCATTAAGTAATGAGGTTTTCCCGGTACCCGATTTTCCAAATAAAATCGTTAAGGTATTAAACTTAATCAGTTTTGTCAACTGTTCAATTTCTTCATCCCGGCCAAAAAAAATCTTCGCCTGCTCTTCTGAATAAGCGTTGAGGCCAATAAAACTATCGGTTGGAGGTGGTATGGTATTTATTACCTGATCTGTCATAACCTGTTTATGAAAGGTGAAGAGTTTCTTTAATTAATTGAATAAACTGGGGATCAGGATCGCCCATTGGGATGATGCCAAAAGTGAATTTTGAAAAATAACGGGGTATTTTTTCGTCACGACGGGTGGTTTCATCAATAATTACCGGCATTAAAAAATCTTTTTTAACGATACTTTTGTTATAAGCCGTAACCCATTCCTGCTGCACAAATGAATTGACAAAATTTAAACTGTTGGCGGAAATAAGCGGTATACAGAGGTCGGCATTTTGTAAATTATCATAAATTTTTGGTTCGTACTCATCGCCGGCATTCAGCTTTTCATTATCATACCAGCATTCAATATTACCGATGGCTTCAATTTTTGATTTCAGTGTTTCAGCGGCTTCTTGATCTGCACTGCTATAGCTCAGGAAAATTTTTTTAGGTGAAATTTTCTGTGGATTTTTACTTTGCCAGCGTTCAACCAGTTCATTAATAAAATCGCCGGTATTCATATCAAACTGAATTACTTTATATTTTTTTAAAAAGTTGAGGTGAATTTTTTCTGTTGAGTCGTTAACTACAAAGATCTTCCTGTTTGCCCACTCGTTCATGGGGCTCATGGATAAGAGCCTTAAAAAAAAACGTACCATCCAATCGGGGAAAGCACAACCAATAAATAACAATGGCCGGTTTTTAAGGGTGTTTATGATATTCAGGCAGTTGAATTTCTCCAGTCGCTCTTTAAATGAACCCACAAATTCCATCATGTCTTCTTCACTTAAAGCCGGGTCTATTGTGTTTTGCAGAGAACCAAATACATTAAAAATAAAAGGGTCCTGGTATTTTTCGGAATCCCCGGAATCTGAATTTTTTTCAGCCTTTAAAGAAAAGTCAATGTAAGCCGGTTTTTTCTTTCTAATCATTTCAATACTGCTTTCGAGGTAGTTACTGTAAATGATGGTATTGATGTAATAATTTAAACCATCAACTTTAAGAAACTCCGTTAGCAAAGGCAACTGCAATGGGTTTTTTTGGATAATGGATAACAGATCCTGCACAATAAAATCTTTGTCCTGTTCCTTTTCTTTTATCAGGTAATTGATTGTGGCAGTTAAAGAAGGTAATAGCTGATCGGCACTATCATGCATTTCAAGCAGTTTGGCAGATAATAAATCTTCGATAGGTAAAAGATCATCCTTGCCGCTGTATTTGTATAGTTCTTTTCCTAAAACGGGCGTTAATTTCTTTTGCTCAATGAAATTAATAAGCAAATCAATATTCCGGGAATCTGAGGGGGTTATACTCATAAAGGCCGTGTATAAGGGGAAGCGTTATATTAAGTAGCTAAGAAGCAAACCCTCAGCCGCCGGTTAAGATATGTAAACAAATTCGAATTTCATAATTTGCAAGAAATTATTTTCGGGCTCTTGATGTCTTTAGTATTTGAACACCATAAAGAATATTGGTTTCTTTACTCATCTTTGTTATTTTTGCCCTCCTTAATTCCATAATCAATTTCTTGTTACAGGTTTTAGCGGTCCCGTAGTTCAATGGATAGAATAGAAGTTTCCTAAACTTTAGATGCAAGTTCGATTCTTGCCGGGACCACTCAGTAAGGCTAAGGCTGCCAGGGCCGCCAGCACTTTCTTTTTGTTTTACTGCCTTGTAAACCTGGCAACTTAGATAATTGGATAAAACAATAAAATGTTAAACCCCTGTATGTTTACAAAGAATAAATTTACTTTCAGTTTTAAATTGAAATAATTATGAAGAAGAAAATACTCTTTTCAGCTTTGCTGATGATTGCTGCGGTTATGTTTTTTGCTTTTGTACCAAAAAACAACAGCAAAGTAAAAAATGAAGAAGGCATTCAGTTTGTTGAACCTAACTGGAGCAAAGCCATAGAGGAAGCAAAAAAACAAAAGAAACTGATTTTTATAGACGCCTATACATCCTGGTGCGGCCCCTGCAGAATGTTAAAGCAAAATACTTTTACAGATAAAACCGCAGGCGAGTTTTTTAATAAACATTTTATTAATATAGCATTGGATATGGAAAAAGGAGATGGTATTGCCTTTGCAGAAAAATACCAGATAAAAGCTTATCCCACATTGCTGATCATGGATGCTGAGCAAAAGTCTGTATCTTCTGCAGAGGGCTATATAAACCCCGGCCAGTTAATTGAGTTTGGCAAATATGTAATTAATAAATTACCAAAACTAAACTAAGGCAGTTTTATATTTTTTTTGAAGGCAGCAACCGGTTGGTATGCTGCTTTTTTATTTTTACAATCGTTAACTTTAATCCTGTAGCCGCCGCCTCACTCATAACCTAACAAATTAATGAATAAACATTCTGCATATACCAACGATTTAATTCACGAAAGCAGCCCTTATTTGCTGCAGCACGCCCACAACCCGGTTAACTGGTATGCCTGGGGAGATGCGGCCATGCAAAAAGCAAGCGCCGAAGACAAAATGCTCATCATCAGCATTGGCTATGCAGCCTGCCATTGGTGCCATGTAATGGAACATGAAAGTTTTGAG
This sequence comes from Chitinophagaceae bacterium, assembly GCA_031410355.1. GTDB lineage: Bacteria > Bacteroidota > Bacteroidia > Chitinophagales > Chitinophagaceae > Ferruginibacter. Next base: position 20,550 of record JANNYY010000124.1, read on the forward strand.
GATGAGGATGTGGCAAAAATTATGAATGAACATTTTATCTGCATAAAAGTTGACCGCGAAGAAAGGCCGGATGTGGACCAGGTGTATATGACAGCAGCGCAACTTATAACCGGCCGCGGTGGCTGGCCGCTTAATGCATTGGCCCTGGCAGATGGCAGGCCGTATTATGCCGGCACTTATTTTCCTAAAAATAACTGGATACAATTGCTGGAATATTTTATTGATCTTAAAAAGAAAAATCCCGCATCGCTGCAAAAAAGCGCTGAGCAGGTTACCACCGGTATTCATGCAGCAGAGCAGGTGAGTTTTAAAGAAGACGAAAAGATATTTTCGCTAACTGACCTGGATAAACAGTTCAGCAGCATGAAGGCAAATATTGATTTTAATAAAGGCGGCACTGACAGGGCGCCAAAATTTCCGATGCCATCTGTTTGGGCGTATTTACTGCATTATAATTATTTAAGTAAAAATGAAGACGCACTAAAAGCAGTAACCGTTACTTTAGATAATATGGCTTTGGGCGGTATTTACGATCACCTTGAAGGAGGCTTTGCCCGTTACTCAACTGATGTAAACTGGCATGTGCCGCATTTTGAAAAGATGCTGTACGATAATGCGCAACTGGTGAGTTTATATGCACAGGCTTACCAGCGTACAAAAAACCCGCTGTATAAAAAAGTGGTGTATGAAACACTGGCCTTTGTGGAGCATGAACTCACATCTGCCGAAGGAGCATTTTACGCTTCGCTTGATGCCGACAGCGAAGGCGAAGAAGGCAAATATTATGTTTGGACAAAAGCAGAAATTGATAAAGCGCTGGGAAAAGATGCGGAAATATTTTCTGCCTTTTATAATATTACTGCAGAAGGTAACTGGGAGCATGGCAACAGTATTTTGTTGAGGAATGAAACCGATGAAGCCATTGCAAAGCGGTTTAACAGTTCAGTTTTAGATCTGCATAAAACTATTGATGCGGCAAAAATGAAACTGATGCAAATAAGGAATGCAAAGGTTAAACCCGGTTTGGATGATAAAGTGCTGAGCAGCTGGAACGCTTTAATGCTGCAGGGTTATGCAAAGGCTTACCGTGTTTTTGGCGATGAGGGATTTTTAAACAAAGCCATTACCAATGCCAGGTTTCTTTTACAGGTTGCTATTGGGGCTGATGGCGAAATGACCCGAAATTATAAAAATGGAAGATCATCTATTAATGCGTTACTGGATGATTATGCTTTTACCATTGCCGCTTTTATTGAACTGTACCAGGCAACATTTGATGAACAATGGTTGCAGGAAGCCGATAAAATTACCAGTTATACGTTGGATCATTTTTTTGACCCCACATCAAAAATGTTTTTTTATACGCACAATAAATATGCAGATCTTATTTCCCGTAAGATGGAATTACCTGATAATGTAATTCCGTCTTCCAACTCAGAGATGGGAAAAAATCTTTTTTTGCTGGGCCATTTTTTGGGTAAGAATGATTACATCAGCAAGGCAAAACAAATGCTGGTAAATGTTGAGGAAGATGTACAGCGCAATATTTATTTTTATAGCAACTGGGGCATATTGCAGGCATGGTTTACAGCACCGCTTTACCAGGTTGCCATTATGGGAGATGATTATAAAAATAAGCGGCAGGAATTTGACGGGCATTATTTACCCAATGTTATTTTTTTAGGCGGAAAAACAGCAGGCAGCCTTGCATTGCTGGAGAACAAACTGGTAGAGGACCAAACTACTATTTATGTGTGTAGGGATAAAAGTTGTGAGCTGCCGGTTATGGAAGTTGGTAAAGCTGTGGAGCAGATCGGAAAATAATTTTTGGCAAACGGAAGGATATAAATGCTGTAAAGGATTATTATTAACCCAACATGCCGAAGGAAGGTTAGCACAAAATGCGGAAGGGAGCTAAAGCCGAAGTTGCAACATTATGCCCCAATAACGCCAATCCCTTTAGCGGTTGTTTTTTGTTATTTATTTACGTACACTTTTCCGTCCTTCATTACGAAACGAACATTCATAATAGCATTAATATTTTTGTCAAGATCATTATCTACGGCAATGATATCTGCATAAAATCCTTTTTTTATTATTCCTATTTTACCACTCCAGTTTAATTGGAGTGCGGCATTAATTGTTGCTGCTTTTAAAATTTCCGGGATAGTCATACCCGACTCAAAATAACCTATCAATGTTCTTTTAGATGGTTCAGCAAATGGCATTTTAAAATCAACATAATCGTCCGATCCGGCTACAATGGTTACCCCATTTTTAATGGCTCTCATTAAGCGTTCACCACTATGTTTCCTTGCTTCCAGCATGTATTTATCAATATTAGGATCAGTGGAACCAGAAAGCTTTCCGTATTTTAAAAACGTAAAATTGTCTCCATCAGTAGGGATAAGAACAACTCCTTTTTTTGCCATTAAGGCCAGGGTTGAATCTTCTACTTCGTAACCATGTTCTATGCCATCTACACCACTAATAACTGCATTATAAATTGCCTTGTTATCAGTGGCGTGTGCAGTAACCCTTACTCCATAGCGATGTGCCTCTTTTACAATAGCCTGCATTTCCTCAACAGAAAGGGCTGTAACATTGGGAGTGTTATTGGAATAGATTTTTATAACATCTGCTCCCTGGGTTATATTTTCACGAACGGCCTGGATGGCATCAGCTACACCAAGTACAATTCTATACTCATCGTTAATGATATTTCTGTGTTTATAAATTACGTCGGGCATTTGCCCTCCCTCCGATGATAAACCTTGTCCGGCACAACGCATACTTGGACCAATAATTAATCCCTCACTAATCGCTTTTTTCAAAGCTATATCTGCAAATTGGCCTGAGTTTCCCAAATCCTGTACCGAAGTAATGCCAGCTTCTAAATAAGCTTTGGCTCTAACCGAACCATAAATGGCTCTATAAGCATCACCCTGCATGGTAATTGTTTTCATCATATCAAGCCCAAAAAACTTATTATCAGGTATTATCGTTTCTTTACATAATAGATGGGTATGAGCGTCAATTAAACCTGGCAGTACAGTATATTTAGACAAATCAATAATTTTGTAATCCTTTTTTTCTTCTTCAGAAAACTCTTTAAAAAGTTTTACCATTTCAATTTCGGTATTAGATACTACTATACCGATGTCTGATTGAAATTTTCCAGTTTCGCTGTTAAACAATTTCCCTGCTTTAATCAGGGTTTTCATTTCTTGCTGGGCAAAAAGTAAAACAGGTAAAAATAATATTGAAGAAATGATTATTTTTTTCATGAAGAGATTTTATATTAGTTAGTTGAATGAGCAGGTAAAATAAGGGTAATGTTTTATTGTGAAAAAAAATTGGGCCGCTCTATAAATATACACACAATGTTAATAGCTGCAAACCCTGTATGATTTTTGAGTAAAGAAGCTATGCAATTTATAACAGGACAACAGCGCAATCAAACCTACTTTGCCACATTAGATGACCAGACGGCAGCCGATAATCCGGTAAGGCTTATAGTTGCATTTATTGATACTTCTACAGGCTCAGTAGTGGAATCATAAAAATTATATTTCTCAATAAAGTGTCTAAAGAAAGAACCATATCCAAATATAAAAATTATTTACACCTTTATATACACCTTCTTCTTATCCAGCACCCATGCTAAAAACCACATCATACCAATAAAAAAAAGTGCATAAATAAATGAGCCAATGCGGGGATCGGATGCAAAGAGGGGCTTGCACACATTTTCGTAAAACCAGCTCAGGGGGTTCAGGTATTTTGGTTTTCCTTCCGGCGTAAGGCCATTGTTTATACGGATGAGCCAGAGTGTTTTTGGTATCAACGCACTCATGGCAAAAATGAACAGCGCATTTTTACCAAACACATCAAAGAAGCGGCTCCATGCGCCTTTATTATTTTTAAAATCCAGCAGGTAAATCATCATGGATAAAATTAACAGCGCAAGTCCCGTTGTGTAAATGGTATAACTGCTGGTCCATATTTTTTTGTTGAGCGGGAAAACCATATCCCAGCAAAAGCCTGCAAACACCAGCACACAGCCTGCTACAAATAAACCATTCAGCATTTCGGGAGTTTTACCTTTTTGCAAAATGTAATTGCCAACCAGGTAGCCAAGTATTACCTGCACAATGGCAGCAAAACTATTCATCAATCCTTCAGGGTCAAAGGCAATGCCTTCACCATGGTACATATGGTTTTCGCCCAGCAGCGCTTTGTCTATATTGGTGCCAAACCAACCATGTAAACTAAATGGATCGGCAGGGTTGGCCGCCACACATAAAAACCAATAGCCCAGCAACATGATCATGCCCACCACAAACGACCCTCTTACTTTAAAATAATGAACAATTACAGCAGCAAAAAAATAACTTACGGCAATGCGTTGCAGTACACCAAAAATGCGCAGGGTTTCAAATGGTTTACCCACCAAATTACCGGTCTCATTGTATTTTATAAATGGAAACCAATTGAGGAATAAACCGATAAAGAAAATAAGCAGCGTACGTTTAATTATTTTTTTCCAGAAAGCTCCTTCGCCGGCTGCATCTAATTTAGGCATTACAAATGCCATGGCATTGCCAACAGCAAATAAAAAAAACGGAAAAACAAGATCTGTTGGGGTAACGCCATGCCAGCTTGCATGATCGAGCGGCGGAAAAATATGTGCCCAACTTCCGGGGTTATTTACTAAGATCATTAATGCCACTGTAGCACCACGGAAAACGTCGAGGGAGTAAAAGCGTTGGTTCATTTAAATTTATTGAAAGGATTTTTTTTCGGGTTTCTCCTGGTATCAATCATATTTAAAACATAAATTTTATTCTTTTCAATTTTATAATAAACTTTATTGTGTTTGGTTATCAGTATACTTCTGACATTTTTTATTGCATTAACTTCAGCACCAATCGTAGGCATGGTTGACAACATATCTAATCTAATAAAATTATCTTGAAATTAATTGCAACATCATCACTCCATTCCTTTTCCAGATAAGCGAGTAATTTTGTTACTTTGTTTTCAAATCTTTTCTTTGTAATAATTTGGAATGCCATTCATCCAGGTGTTGTTTAAATTCTTCGTAAGAAACAGTATCCTTCATGGGGTCTTCTGCAGCAAGTTCTTCCAGTTCCTGCCTGTCTTCGGGAGATAGATCAGAGAGGTCATCAAATTCTTTTTTTGATTCAGTTTGATAGGTAACAATATCTTCCTTCACCATATTCAACAGTTCTTCATCTTCTGTATTGTCAATAAGAGCGTGGAGTTCTTTTTTAAGTTTTTCTTTACTCATAAAAAACCGGTTTCTCAAATCTACAAAAATTATCAGATTCTTTCACTTAATTCCAGCCAGCGCATTTCTTTTTCATCCAGCAATTGAACAATACTGCTGATGCGCTCGGCAGCTTTTTGTAATGCATCATAATCCATGCTGCCGGCATTCATTTTTTCTTCCAGTTCAATTTTTTCTTTTTGAAGTTTGGGCATTTCTTTTCCCAGTTCTTCAAACTCAAATTTCTCTTTAAAAGAAGGTTTGGTTACACGTTGTTCGTTGTTCGTTGTTCGTTGTTCTGTCTTTATATCAGGTGGCTGCTTTACGGTCAACGCACTTCGGTCAACGAGCAACTCCTTTTCCTTCCATTGCCTGTACAAAGTGTAATTACCCGGAAAATCTTTTATCACCCCATCGCCTTCAAAAGCAAACAGGTGATCAACCATGCGGTCCATAAAATACCGGTCGTGGCTTACAATTAAAATGCAACCGGGAAAATCCAATAAAAATTCTTCCAGTGTTCTTAAGGTTTGCAGGTCAAGATCGTTGGTAGGCTCATCTAATATTAAAAAATTAGGGTTGAGGAAGAGTATGCTCAGCAAATGCAGCCTTCGTTTTTCGCCACCGCTTAATTTGCTTAGTGGTGTGTATTGCTGCTCCGATGCAAAACCAAATTTCTCCATGAACTGTGTAGCAGATATTTTTCCGCCATCGGCCAAAGGAAAAAACTCTGCAAAATCTTTTACATAATCAATTGCCCGCTTATCTTCTTTGTATTGCAATCCCTCCTGGTTAAAGTTGCCGAAAACAACAGTATCACCGTGGTTAACCTTGCCGCTGTCGGGCATTTCCTGCTGCAGGGCTATTTTTAAAAAGGTAGATTTACCTATTCCGTTTTTGCCCACAATGCCAATGCGTTCGCCTCTTTTAAATGTATAATCAAAGCCTTTAAGAATTACTTTATCGCCATAACTCTTGTTAATTTTTTTCATCTCTAAAACTTTGCCGCCAAGCCTGGTCATCTTAACCTGTAAACTTACATCCAGTTCTTCTTTTCGCTGGCCAACCCTTTCTTCAATATCTGTAAATGCATCCTGCCGCGATTTTGATTTGGTAGTACGTGCCTTGGGTTGCTTGCGCATCCACTCCAGTTCCTTGCGAAAAATATTTTTATCTTTTTGCAGTTCGCTGGCCTGCACTTCCTGCCGCATACTTTTTTGTTCTAAAAAATAATCGTAATCACCTTTGTACACATAAATTTTTTCATCGTCCATTTCCAGTATCTCGTTACAAACGGCATCTAAAAAATACCGGTCGTGGGTTACACAAAGCAGGGTTACTTTTTGTGCCGATAAATAATCTTCCAGCCATTCTATCATCTGCACATCCAGGTGGTTGGTTGGCTCATCTAATATCAACAAACATTTTCCTTCGTGTAACTGGGCCTCAATCAATGCCTGT
>JANNYY010000125.1:0-2252 GCA_031410355.1 Chitinophagaceae bacterium
GGAAGCTGCGGGGCTAAACTGGGATGTGGTAGAAAGTGTACCGGTGCATGAAGCTATTAAAACTCAAAGCACAAATTTTCAGCAATACATCAGCAACTATAAACAATCAATAAAAAATTTAAGTGCCTGTGGGGTAAATATTATCACGTATAATTTTATGCCCGTGCTGGATTGGACAAGAACTGACCTGGCTTACACCGTAGAAGATGGAAGCAGGGCATTGCGTTTTGAAAAAGCCGCATTTGTAGCTTTTGATGTTTTTATATTGAAAAGAAAAGATGCGGAGAATGATTATAGTGCTGATGAAATGCAACATGCAGAAAAACGTTTCAACGAAATGCCGGATGAAGAAAAATTATTGCTTCAAAAAAACATCATTGCAGGGCTGCCGGGCAGTGAAGAGAGTTTTACCCTGCAACAATTTCAACAGGCATTGGATACATACGCAGGTATTGATGCAACGAAATTGAGAAGCCATTTGATCTATTTTTTACAAGAAATAATTCCTGTTGCAGATGAGCATCATGTAAAGATGGTCATTCATCCTGATGACCCGCCTTACGCAATACTTGGCCTGCCAAGGGTTGTAAGCACAGCAGCTGATGTTGAAGCGTTGGTGACTGCGGTACCTTCGTTAAACAATGGCCTGTGTTTTTGTACAGGTTCTTTTGGCGTAAGGCCGGATAACGATTTGCCGGCAATGGTAAAACAGTTTGGTGACAGAATAAATTTTATTCATCTGCGCAGCACTAAAAGAAATGAGCAGGGCGATTTTTATGAAGACAATCATTTGGAAGGTGATGTAGATATGTATGCAGTGGTAAAGGAAATTATTGAGGTAATGCAACAAAGAAATATTTCTATCCCCATGCGGCCCGACCATGGCCACCAGATGCTGGATGATCTGACGAAGAAAACAAATCCCGGTTATTCAGGTATAGGAAGATTAAGGGGGTTGGCTGAATTACGGGGCCTGGAATTGGGAATCAGGAAATCTACAGGCGATTAATACAAGTACCGGAAGGTTCTTTGATGGTAATTGCATATTTTGTAACAGCAAAAAACTACATGCTGATGAAACGATATTGCCTTGCGCTTGACCTTGTTGATGACCCCGCATTAATTGCAGAATATGAACGCTGGCACAAAGCAGAAAACGCCTGGCCCGAAATTAAAAAAAGCATTACCGGTGCCGGCATTACACAAATGGAAATTTACCGTACAGGCAACCGGCTGTTTATGATAATGGATACGGATGAAACATTTAGTTTTGAAAAAAAAGCAGTCATGGATGCAGCCAATCCTAAAGTGCAGGAATGGGAACAGTTGATGTGGAAGTTCCAGTTATCGCTGCCCTGGGCAAAGGAAGGGGAGAAGTGGGTACTGATGGATGAAATTTTTAAACTTGTTAAATAGTAAAGACAACATGTTTTCATTAAAAAATAAAGCGGCAGTAATTACAGGCGGTGGCAGCGGCATAGGAAAAGCCATTGCAATTGTTTTTGCCAAACAGGGAGCTGTTGTGCATGTTATAGAATTGAATGAAACCAATGCAGCGCAAACTGTAAAAGATATTGAGGCTGCTGACGGTAAAGCATTTGCTTACAGTTGTGATGTAAGCGATCAGCAAAAAGTAAAAGAAATTTTTACGGCAATAGGTAACATTGATATTTTAGTTAACTGTGCCGGTATTGCTCATGTGGGTAAGGCGGGTACAACCGGCGAAGAAGATTTTACCAAAATATTTAATGTAAATGTAAAAGGCACTTACAACTGTTTGCACGAAGTGTTGCCCATTTTTAAAAATATTGGGGGCGGTGTTATTTTAAATATGGCTTCTATTGCTGCATGGGTTGGGCTGCCCGACAGGTTTGCTTACAGCATGAGCAAGGGCGCTGTATTTGCCATGACGCTGAGTGTGGCAAAGGATTACCTGCAGGATAACATCCGCTGCAATTCTATTTCACCTGCAAGAATTCATACACCTTTTGTTGATGGATTTATTGCAAAAAATTATCCGGGTAAAGAGGAAGAAATGTTTGAAAAATTATCAAAGAGTCAGCCAATTGGAAGGATGGGAACTGTGGAAGAAGTGGCTGCACTGGCATTATACCTTTGCAGCGATGAAGCAGGTTTTGTTACGGGGAATGATTATCCTATTGATGGGGGATTTATTAAGTTGCAACCCCCTCCGCCTCCTGAAGGGGGAACCAAGTAGTAGAATTTTGCAAAGATGCCAGCGAAGATGGATG
>JANNYY010000126.1:0-2247 GCA_031410355.1 Chitinophagaceae bacterium
AATAAAGAATCGGGAAGGCCCAGGTTTCTTAAAGTGGTTAAGGTAAGACTGTCGGTGCTGTTAACAATGCGGTTACTGGTTTGCGAACCATTAATGAAAATGTTGAGGTATTTAAAGCTAACCGGGTTTAATGATTTAAAACTGATATCAATATTGTGCCCAAACTCCTGCTTTAAACCAGCGTTACCAATGCGGATGCGCAGCAGGTTGGTAAGATCAGGCACATCCTGCAGTTGATCCACAGTTGGTTGATTGGTACGGCCGCGGTAATGAATACTGAGGTTTGTTTTTTTAGTAAAGTTGTAGGTGAAATTAGCTGTTGGAAAAAGATTGGTGTAGCGTTGTTTGGTTTTGATAACAGAATCTTTTCCGTTGGTTTGGTAAAGGCCACGGATACTTTTATTATCCTGTTGGGATGTTTGTACCGCCGTTCCAAACTGAAAACTGTATTTAATTACCACATACCTGAAATTGGCGCCGTAACGGTGTGCAATAAAATCATTCTCAAAATAATTGGTTTGCTGCCTGTTGATGATGTCAAATGCTTTGGTACCTGCATTGTAATCATACGCATCTTTATCTGATGTACCGTGCCGGTTGGTGTAGGCATAATTCAGTTCCAGTATCTTACCCTTACCAAACATTTCGGTAAAGGAAGTAGTGATGACATTACTACTGCTTTTGGTTTTTTGCGAGCTCTCAAAATTCTGGTCTATGGTGGTTGAAATGGAACCATCGGACCTGTAAAAGATAATAGGCGAAATATTGGTGCCGCTGCCATTGCTTCTGTCGGTACCGTTTGCATAACCCAGGGTGAATGTGCGGCCAATCTTTTTAAACTTATGCCTGTATAATAATTCGTTATTAATGCTTACACCATCCCGCTGGCTTTCATACCTGGAAGTTTTGCTGTTGGATAAATATTGTTTAGAAGGGATAATAGCCATGGTGGAAGAACTGCCTTCGCTGTAACTGTCTGAATGCTGGAAACCGATATTGGGTGTGTACAGGATAGAGTTCATAGAGTCAATATAAAATTCCAATCTCAAATTAAACTGGTGGTTGCTGTTGGCATTTACGGCCACCGTTTTGCTTACTTCAGTTGCCGAAGAGTCGTTGAAGAATGTGGATTCCCGGTAAGTGTTTTGTTCCCGCCTGTTGCGGGTGGAGGAATAATTATAGCTTCCGGTAATGTCAACCTTCTTGCCTATCTTATCAATGTAATTTAACCCTATGGAAGACGAAGTAGTAAGCCCGGCACCAGCACCTGTACCGCCACGGGTATTACGGGTAACACCGGTACTTTGTTGTCCTCCACCGCCGCTATAGCCACCCATGCGGCCCACAATATCGTTGGAACTGAAGCCCTGTTTGTTGACATTGTTGGAAGAAGCGATCAGTGAAATACGCCGCGTTTCATTAAAACGGTTGGCTGTTAAAGCTGTTTGATAACGGTCGTCATTGCCAACCCCTGCAATGGCCCTGCCAAAATATCCCTTGCGCCTGTTCTTCTTTAAAATAATATTGATGGTCTTGGTACGGCTGCCATCATCTATTCGTGTAAATTTTGCCTGGTCGCTCATATCATCATATACCTGCACGCTCTGTATCATTTCTGCGGTAATATTTTTGGTGGCCATTTTGGGGTCTTTGCCAAAAAACTCTTTACCATCCACGTATATCTTTGTTACCTCTTCGCCCTGTGCTTTTACATTGCCATCAACATCCACTTCCACGCCGGGTAATTTTTTCAGCAGGTCTTCGGCATTGGCATTGGGTACTGTTTTAAAAGCGCTTGCATTAAACTGGGTGGTATCGCCCTTTATCTGTATGGGCACTTCGCTGGTTACCGTAAAAGTGTCGAGTGTATGTTTATCTTTTTTAAGGATGATAGTGCCCAGGTCAACCGACTGCCTGGCGTCAGTAATCACAACTTTTTTCTCAAAAGTTTCAAAACCCAGGAAACTGATCAGGAGGTTATAATTATCGTTTGCAAGTCCTTTAAGTTCAAACAAACCTGTTTTATCACTTGCCACATAAGCCGCTATGGTAGAATCTTTAGTAAATATCAACGAAACCGTAGCTCCGGCAAGTGGTTGTTTGGCAGCGGTATCCATCAGTACTGCCTTAATTGTGCCCGCAGGTTTTTGAGCCCATGCAGCTATAGATATCATAAAAAACAGGAGAAAAAGAAAGGAAGTTTTCTGCATACAGCTTAGTTGTTTACAATTAGACGCCATAACAGGG
>JANNYY010000127.1:0-4705 GCA_031410355.1 Chitinophagaceae bacterium
CAAGTGCTTCCCTGAATTGTGAAGCATCCAGTACTTTTATTCTTTTAGCAATTTTTGAAAATCCAAGGGAGGTACCGAACTCAATTTTAGGCTGCCCGGAAACTCCTTTTTTAGTAGTTATTAAAACCACCCCATAAGCAGCCCTGGAGCCATATATGGCAGTTGCAGAAGCATCTTTTAAAATATCAATAGATGCAATATCGGAAGGATTTATAAAATTGAGTGCGTTGTTACCCGGGTTGCTTCCTCCTACACCAATATCCCCTATTCCGGGACGTGGCGACCTCCCATCTAAAGGTACCCCATCAATTACATATAAGGGTTGTCCGCTGCCTGTTATAGCAGAAGCTCCCCTGATCTTTACAGTGGATGCTCCACCCGGGGCGCCGCTGTTGTTTATCATTTGTACACCGGCAACCTTACCTTGTATCAACTGATCGGCCGAGGTATATACCCCTTTATTAAAATCTTTTTCCTTTACCGAGCCCACCGAGCCGGTTAAATCTTTTTTACGGGCAGTACCATAACCAATTACAACTACTTCGCTCAAACCTTCTGCTGTAGCAGCTAATACTACATTAACAGGGCCTGAGCCTATTGTTACTTCCTGGCTGGCAAAACCGATAGAGGTTATTGTCAATTTGGTTACCGTATTGGCTACAGAAAGAGAAAAACTACCATCTGTGGCTGTCTGGGTACCGGATTTAGAACCTTTTGCAACAACCGATGCACCACCAACTGGTGAACCGTCTTTATCGCTGGTAACTGTTCCGGTAACTGTTTTTTGCTGCGCATTTATCATAAATGGGGCAGCAATTAATAAAAAGACAAAGGCAAGTCTTTTTGCAAGCAATGTTACATTCATATAGTATAGCGTTTAAATTTTGGATAATTAAATGTAATTCCTTTATACTGGATAAAAGAATTGTTAAATTTTTGATTAGATTGCAAAGGTTTGCGAAACTGTTTGCGGTGGAAAAAAAGTCAGATTTGTATACAATAAATAATGTTACATGGAGAATATTACACTTAAACGGATATCGGGAGCACTTGGTTTAAGCATTTCAACTGTATCACGGGCTTTAAAAAACCACCCCGATATTTCGGAGGCTACCAAAAAAAGAGTTAACGAACTTGCCGAATTCTTAGACTACCAGCCCAATATTAATGCAATAAACCTTAGGGCAAAAAAGAACCGGGTATTGGGTTTAATCGTTCCAACCATTTCAGGCTTCTTTTACGATTTTTTTATTTCGGCTGTGGAGGAAGAATGCAGGGCTAATGATTATACTTTGATAATATTGCAATCAGGTAATGATCCTGTAACCGAAATAAACAACCTCAGCATTTGCCGGCAAAACCGCATATCGGGCTTATTTGTATGCCTGAGCACCAATACCTCGGGCATGACAGCTTTTGATAAATTTAAAGAAGCCGATATTCCGCTTGTATTTTTTGATAAAGTGCCGGATGGAAAAGGCTATAACAAAGTTTGCATCGCAGACGGGGAAGCGGCAACATTAGCTGCAAAATTACTGCTCGAAAAAAATAAAAAAAACATACTCTCCATATTTGGTAATACATCCCTCTCAATTACACGTGCCAGGCAGCAGGCATTTCAATTAATGATAGCTTCAAAAAAAGAAGTGGCTAATAATATTCAGCATTGTAATTCTTCTGCAGAAGCTAAAAAAATTACAGACCGGTATTTTTCAAAAAAAGTATGCCCGGATGCAGTATTTTGCATGAGCGATGAAATTTTGATTGGTGTTATGAAAAGCCTGAATGAACTTAAAATAGAGATCCCTGCTAAAACTGCTGTCCTGGCTTTAAGCAATGGCTTCCTGCCAAAACTATACTATCCTGAAATTACTTACATAGAAACGAGTGGATATAAATTAGGAAAGCTTGCTTTTATCAGCATGATGAATTGTATTGATGGAAAAACAGAACCTGCAGAACTGTTTACCAGCTCGCCGTTGGTTGAAGGCAAATCTCTTTAGCAAATAAAATATACCTTCAAAAAAAATATACCATTCATTGTATTGCAAATACTGCATTACATGCCGGGTAAAACAATAATAAAAATTGATCCCCGTGTATTTATTTTATGATATAAATTGAAAGGAAAAGAAAAAGGAGATAAATCAGTAAGGCTGAAATAAAGATCATACAGGGTGCCCTGACAAAAATGAAAAATAATGGGAAAGTAGTTTTTAAGGTGATAAAGCAGTAAATTAGGAAGCTTGAAAAAAACTGCATGAAAGATATAGCGAAACGATTTGCTGAAAACCCCTTACTATCACCGCCTGATATGCAAGCCAGCAGCAAAGGCCTGCAGATCACCTGCCTGTTAAATCCCGGCGTATTTCAATACGATGGTAAAACCTGGCTTATAGTAAGGGTAGCAGAACGACCCGCCCAAAAAGAAAATACCATCTCGTTTCCTGTACTCACGAAATCAGGCACCACCGAAATTATTGAAATTGATAAAGATGATCCGGACTTAAAAGCAACGGATGCAAGAGTGATCAATTATAAAGGCGTTGATTACTTAACTACCTTATCGCACCTGCGTTTACTTTGCAGTGATGACGGCACCAGGTTTTATGAGCCGCACGGATACAAATTATTAGTTGGTGAAGGAGCCCTTCAAAGATTTGGTGTGGAAGATTGCAGGGTTACTTTATTGGATAATACTTATTACCTCACATTTACAGCAGTATCCGGTAATGGCGTTGGTGTTGGTTTACGTACCACAAAAGATTGGAAAAATTTTCAATCACATGGAATGATATTACCCCCGCACAATAAGGACTGTGCCATTTTTGAAGAAAAAATAAATGGTTTGTTTTATGTGTTGCATCGCCCAAGCAGTGTTGATATTGGTGGAAATTATATCTGGCTGGCCTCATCGCCTGATGGCATTCACTGGGGCAATCACAGGTGCATTATTAAAACCAGGAAAGGCGCCTGGGATAGTGCAAGAGTAGGCGCCGGTGCAGCGCCAATTAAAACTGGTAAAGGCTGGCTTGAAATTTATCATGGCGCTAATGACCAGCATCAATATTGCTTAGGCGCTTTTCTTTTAGATATTAATGATCCATCAAAAGTTATTGGCCGAACCCAAGAACCCATTATGGTACCAACTGCCTCCTATGAACTGAGCGGTTTTTTTGGTAACGTAGTATTTACCAACGGCCATATTGTAAGCCCGGATGGGGATACTATTACTATTTATTATGGCGCTTCTGACGAATTTGTTTGCGGGGCCAGGTTTTCGATAAAAGAAATATGCTCACTATTAAAATCTAATCATGCTGAATAAACTGAAAATAGAAGTTGATCATTTTAAAAGCCAGCCGCATAATTTTAAAATACTCATTTTCACCAATCTTGTATATGCGTTTGTATTACCGGTGATTGACACTTTTGTGGCTGCATACATTATGCGTAACACACATGGGGATATTACGAAAGTGGTGATTTATCAATTAACTATTTACACAGGCATACCCCTTACTTTTTTATTAAACGGATTTTTGTTGAAGCACTTTGACATACGTAAATTATATTCCGCAGGGATGATGCTGAGTGGCATATCCATGATTGTTATGATGTCTTTGCATGAATTAAACACCATTGGTATTGCATCTGCAGGCATGATCATGGGCTTAAGTTTTGGTTTTTATTGGGCCAACAGGGATTGCCTGGCTTTATCAATTACAAATAATGCCAACCGCAATTACTATTATGGAATGGAGACGCTTTTTTATACCATTATTTCTGTAATCATCCCCATTACAATCGGCTTATTTATTGACTCTCAAATAAGCGATTCGCAAAAGCATAGCGCCTATTTAATTATTACCGCGGTTGTATTTGTAATAACAGTTTTGGCATCCATTGTTTGTTTCAGAGGTACGTTTAAAAATCCCGGAGAAAAAAAGTATATCTTTTTTAAGTTTCATCCACTTTGGTATAAGCTCTTAACTTTAGCATCACTGAAAGGGTTAGCGCAGGGGTTTTTAGTAACCGCACCAGCTATGCTGATACTAAAATTCTTTGGCAATGAAGGGGCGCTGGGTTCAGCTACTTCAATTGGAGCCGTTATTGCAGCATTCATTATGTACGTATTGGGAAGAATTTCAAAACCATCGGACAGAATAAAAATATTTGCATGTGGGCTTGCTTTATTTGCAATTGGTGCAATCACTAACGGCGTTTTATTCAGCCAAACTGGTGTAATCATATTTATTTTATTATTGCTGATTGCAAAGCCATTGATGGACCTGGCCTATTTCCCTATTCAATTCCAGGTTATTGATATTGTATCCAAAATAGAGAAGCGGAGTGAGTTTGCTTATATTCTAAACCACGAAGCTGGTTTGTATGTTGGCAGATTTTCCGGCGCTGCTACTTTTCTGTTTATGGCCCGTTACGGCTCTGCAGAAATTGCTTTGAGATATGCAGTAATTATTATTGCGGCGTTACAGTTGTGTTCGATATTAGTAGCAAAAAAAATTATAGCCCAGGGAAAACGACTTTCGGCAGAAGATTCGAAAATTGATATGAAAGTACTGAATAAAGTTGCGGAGGATATTGTATAACAGGGCAAACGCTTGTAAATTAAAATCAAGAAATTGTAGTTTTCAATCCCGAAGGGATGTTATGATTATAGAAATTGACAAACAAATACGCTCCC
>JANNYY010000128.1:0-2884 GCA_031410355.1 Chitinophagaceae bacterium
CTGTTGTACAAACCTACCGGCATACGCAGGTTATGAAATTCCAGGTAAAAAGGTTCCAATTTTCCAATACGCACCAGGCCATGAAACTTACAGTTGCGTACCAGCTCAGGATTAAATGCTTTGGAAACAAAAATTTTATTCCAGTCATCAGAGGTATTGCGGTTGCGGATGAGGGCCTCAATATCCTGTGCAGTCAGTTTTCGGTAATCAATGCCGTTTTTATTGTGCAGATCTCTCAGGTAGTATTCGTCTTTACCTTTTGGAATATATTTTTCATCTACAAAGTTGTAGCCAAGGTTATTTACCGGATGTTTTTTGATGATGTTCATACCCCTGTCCCCTAAAGGGGAACTAAGATTTAAAGTTTATAATTTATTCAAGCATCGAATGTTGTTGTAAGCTTTTACAGTAGCACTTTATTATTAGTAATAAAAAATTTGTTCACTTTTGGCTGTAAAATCCAAATACCTATGAAAAAGAAAAATATTAATAAAAGATTTGTAAAATAGTCTCCAAATGACACTTCTTTTCGTGATTCTATTTTGGCAATTGTCTTGGATGCGAAAATTATTGTTTGAAAAATTGCAAAAAATAAATATAAACTAACTAATATCACCGGAATGTCTTTTAATTCAATTGTGTTAGATCTTATAGGTTCTCCGTTACTAAAAAAGAAGAGTCCAACTAAAAAGAATACACCCATAATAAGAACGTTAATTTTGAAAAGTTTTACATTCATTACATTCAGACCCAATTCTGCAATCCTTTCTTGTCCGTAAACACCAATTGCGTAAATCCAAAGCGAAAATGTTACAACTCCTATACTATTAATGATTTCTTTTAATGGACTCGGTGATGTCCAAGCCCCGCAAATAGCGATTAACAAAAAAAGATGCCAGTGTTTTAAAGTCAAAAGTCTCCTCATAAATATTTGTAGTTTAAATGTGGGTATAATTAAGAATATTTATTTTACAAATTCAATCTTCTAATTGTTCTCCTTCATGATAAGTTCCCCCTTCAGAGGGCGGAGGGGGTTTTATTATTCCACCGTCACACTCTTAGCCAAATTCCTCGGCTTGTCTACATCCACTCCTTTTGCAATACCTACATAATAGCTCAGCAACTGCATAGGTATTGTACTCAGCATGGGCGCAATAATTTCATCGGCAGCCGGTACAAAAAATACATCATCGGCCATACCGGGAATAATATCATCACCTTCAGTAATAATGGCAATAACTTTTCCTTTACGGGCTTTTATCTCCTGTATATTACTCACTATTTTTTCGTGGTACGAATCTTTGGTTGCAATAAATACAACAGGTAAATTTTCATCAACCAGTGCAATGGGGCCGTGTTTCATTTCTGCAGCCGGGTAACCCTCGGCATGTATATAAGAGATCTCTTTTAATTTTAAAGCGCCCTCCAAAGCAATAGGGAAATTATAACCCCTGCCCAGGAATAATGCATCGGATGCGCCTTTGTATTTTAAGGCAATAGTTTTAAGGTCTTCGGCGCTTTTTAAAATAGCACTCACTTTTTCCGGTACTGCTTCCAGCTCAAATAATAAATTACTGTAGCGTTCGGCACTGATGGTTCCTTTTTCTTTTGCAATTTTTAATGCCATCATAATTAATACCGCCAACTGGCCGGTAAAAGCCTTGGTAGATGCAACGCCAATCTCGGGGCCCGCATGTGTATAAGCCCCGCCATTGCTTATCCGGGCTATGGAAGAACCAACAACATTAACAATGCCAAAAATAATGGCGCCGTTCTCTTTGGCTCTTTCAATGGCAACCAATGTATCGGCTGTTTCGCCGCTTTGCGAAATGGCAATGATGATATCTCCTTTATAAATGATGGGGTTGCGGTACCTGAATTCAGATGCATATTCCACTTCAACAGGAATACGGCAAAGCTCTTCAATAATATATTCGGCCAGTAATGCAGCATGCCAGCTTGTACCGCAGGCAACAATAATAATGCGGTTTGCACTTTTAAAATGCTCTATATTATTTTCAATACCACTCATGGTAATGGTTCCTGCAGTGGCATCCAGCCTTCCCCTTAAACAATCATGAATGGTGCTGGGCTGTTCAAATATTTCTTTCAGCATAAAATGATCATAGCCGCCTTTTTCAATGGCCGCCAGTTCCATATCCAGCTTGGTAATAAAAGGTGTAATTTTTTCATTACCCAGGTTTTTTAAGATTAATTCATCGGGCCTTACAATGGCCAGCTCATAATCATTTACATAAACAACTTCCTTGGTATATTCAAGCATGGGCGATGCATCGGAACCCAGGAAATGTTCACCTTTTCCTACACCAATAACCAATGGGCTTCCTTTTCTTGCAGCAATAATTGTATCCGGGTTATCTGAATCAAGCAAAAGAATTACATAAGCCCCGGTAACTCTCTTTAATGCAACCCGTACAGCTTCTTCCAGGTCGCACTGGTTATTCTGTTGAATGTCTTCAATAAAATTTAATAAAACCTCGGTATCGGTTTCGCTGGTAAAAACATAGCCTTTATTGCTGAGTTCTTTTTTTAACTGTGCATAGTTTTCAATAATGCCATTGTGTATCATGGCTAATTTGCCGCTGGCCGATGTGTGGGGATGGGCATTCCTGTCGCTGGGTTCGCCATGTGTGGCCCAGCGGGTATGGCCAATGCCGGTATGAGAATGCAGGTCTTTACCAACAATGGCCTCTTCCAGTTCGGCAACACGGCCTTTCTTTTTATATACTTTTAATCCGCCGTTGAGCAAGGCCACGCCGGTGCTGTCGTAACCGCGGTATTCTAATCTTTTTAAACCCGTTATTACAATTGGGTAAGCTTCTTTTGGTCCTGTGTAACCTACAATTCCACACATATTTTTAAT
>JANNYY010000129.1:0-1513 GCA_031410355.1 Chitinophagaceae bacterium
GTTCCTTGTTCATTATTTCCTTATTTCTTTTTCAACATTCCTTGTTCCTTGCCTGCCTGGCGGTAAGCAGGGTCGATATTATTTGTGCTTTTTTTCTCTTGAACGTTCCGGTAGTTTATTCAATCCGGTCCCAACTTTTAATTAAGGTGAATTCGCCAGAATTAAAACCAGCATTATACACGGTTCCCAATAGTTGTAGAGTTGGTTGCACGTCTTACAAACTGTGTGTAAACTTCAAACTGCGGATTGCAGTTTGTACTTTGACATTAAATCTACTATTTAAGCGGATCAATCTTGTTTAAAGGAAGATTTTGTTTCATGATCTGCCAGTTTGTAATTAACTCCTGCCGGTGCATTGATGCCCATTCCATTAACAGGCCAAAAGCCCGGGAAGGAAAACCCCCTGCATAAACAGACAGGTCTGTAATCTTTATCAAAATTTCGTATTCGCCATAAGTGGCATGAAAATGCGGAGGTTCATGATCATCCCAATACATCCAGATGACTATACCATAAAAACTACAAATACGCTACATCCTGTTGCATTTTCAAAAAAGTATCGGAACTGATGCCTTTGATTGTAGTGTAAACTTTTAAGGTATCAATATCCATATCCCCGGGCCATGTTATTGCGCCAGAACCGGGGCTGATAAATACTTTTTCAAAAGTATTATCAATATCCCATACTTTAAAAACTCCTTTCTGTGCTAAATGGCCTGCATCATATATCCCTTCCAGGCCATCAGCAAAAAGCACATGAAGCTTATATTTTTCAATTGATTTTACTGATATGATTTGAATGAAGGACATAAGTAAAGTTACAAATTATTATTAATTCTCTTAAACGTATTATAATGAAACTATGCTTGCAATTCAATCCCGCAGGGCAATGTCGTTAAGTTATGCATTTGTAAAGACCTCACCCCAATGAGCTATCGCTCGTTCCTTTGCAAGGAACTCCAAAGGAGAGGGGGCTGGAATTGGGCATTTTATGATTTAAAATACCTTTAACTTAATTACATTGCCAGCAAAGCCCTGCCAACTGCCAACAGCTCATTCTAAAAACGCATTTAGCTTTCGTTTATATCCCGTATACCCAAAATGCGCCTGCAATTGTTCTGCATCCGGCAAAAATTTACCGGTATTGGCCAGTATCTTTTTTATGGCTGCCGCTATCTCTTCCACATTGCCGGGATCAACCAACAGGCCCAGTTCACCATTACGGAGTGCATCTACAGAACCATCAATATTGCCCGCAATAACCGGTTTGCCATAAAACATGGCTTCAATAAATACAATACCAAAACCTTCTTTTTCACTGGGCATGATGAAGATATCGGCCAGGTTAAAATGAGCAGCCAACTCTTCATCAGCCACAAAGCCCGCAAAGATCACACGGCCTTCCAGTCCCAGTTGCCGGATCATATTATCTAACCGTTTTTTTTCTTTTTTACCATAACTGCCCACCAGCAGGTATCGCAGGGAAGGATACGCTTCAACGAGTAAGGGCAGG
>JANNYY010000130.1:0-4289 GCA_031410355.1 Chitinophagaceae bacterium
CAGTGCCTTTTACTAAAACCGGCCCGCTGTTAAAAGACAATACATAATCGTTTGCCGTGTTTTTTGTTGTAACCAGATTACCCGATTTTTTATCCAGGGTTATGCTTACCTCGCCACCGGTAATGGTATAAACAGTATCTGTTTCTTTTACCGATACCGCATCATTCTTTACTGTTACAAAGTTGCTGATGATGGATTGATTGCTTTTTATTTTTGATACCCATTTGTACAATTCTTTACCAAAATTATCTTTGGCAACAATTACCAGTGCATCATAATTTTTATAGTTGCCCGGGACATCAAGTTGCAGAACTCCCTGTTTTGTTGCTGCAATATCGGGTGCAGTAATTGTTCCTTTTTGTTTTACCACATAGCCATCAAAACGGTCAAATGGCTTGCTGAAATCAACCAATGCCCAGTAAAAAGTACATTGATTAGCATTCAGAAAATGAAAACGGTTATCCAAAGGAATTTGCCCGTTAAAATTTGCAGGCAACTCAACCGGCAGGTTTAATTTAATGGGAGAAAAAATTTGCCGCAGTGCATAAAAACTTCCTTCCTTCTCCCTGTGAGGGCCCAGGATTCCATCATTTGCATTCAGCCCGTTTGCATCCAGCACATTATTTAAATCAGTTCTTACCACAGCTTCATCTAACATAGCCCAAATAAACACGCCACCAGATTTTTGTGATTTCCAGTGCAGGTTCCAAAAATCATCCATGGCTGCGCCACCGCCTCCATCATCCTGTGCATGCAACATTTCTGTTGGCATATAAATTAATGAGTCGTTCAATATTTTTTGTGTGCTGTAATAAACTTCGTAGTGATTACAATCAATGCCGTTCATTTTGTTACCCGGCCTGTGATGCGGATGGATAACCGGGCGTTTTTGAAAATACCATTTTACAAAATCATCATCCAGTTCTTTGTTGGTGCCGCCTTCGTTTCCATTATCCCAAAAAATGATGGAAGGATGATTAAGGTCTCTTAGTACCATTTCTTTTACCAATGGTTCGCCCGCTTTACTGCTGTAAAATTTTTGCCAGCCTGCCAGTTCATCCAAAACATAAATACCCAGGCTGTCGCAGAGTTGTAAAAATAATTTATCAGGCGGATAATGAGAACAACGCACTGCATTCATGTTCATTTCTTTCAGCAACAATGCATCCTGTAGTTGCTGATCATCGCTTAATGCCCTCGCCGTTTCGGGCCACCAGCAATGCCGGTTAACACCTTTAAATTTAATCTGCGTTCCATTAATATAAATACCTTGTCCATATTTTATTTCGATGGTACGAAAACCGAATTTTTCATTGAGTTCATAAACTCTCTTCCCGGAGGCATCCAGCAAAGCAATATTTGCATTGTAGAGATTTGGCGTTTCCGAAGTCCATGCTTTAATGTTTGCAACCTGCGTAGCCACGTTGATAAAAGAATCCGTTTTCTGCATTCTTGAACTAATACTGGCAACGGTTTTGGAATTAGCATCTGTGATGGTAGTTAGCACTGCCACAGCAGCATTTGCATTCTTCAACCATACACCCATACTAAATTGTCCATCATGTTTTGCATCAATGCCAACATAATCTATAAACTGTGTTGGTGTTGCTTCTAAAAATACCGGGCGAAAGATGCCGCCGAAAACCCAGTAATCCGCCAAACGTTCAGCATTGTTAACGCTTGCATCGGCGCTCATTTTACTTACTGTAACTTCCAGTGTATTGGGTTTATCAAAAAATAATAATGAAGTGATATCATACTTAAAACGGTAGAAAGCTCCCTGGTGAATGGTACCTGCGCTCTTGCCATTTATTTTTACTTCTGTATCCGTCATGCTGCCATCAAAAACGATATTGATATTTTTACCTTTCCATGAGGGAGAAACTTTAAAGGAATATTTATACATACCCTTGTCATCATAAAAACGAAAATTCTTTCCATAAGTTTTATAATCCCTTCCGTAATTATAATTACCAAAACCCTGCTGCTCCCAGCAACTGGGCACTTCAATTTTACTCCATGTGCCACTATTGCGGCCGGCAGTACAAAAGAAATCCCATTGCACGGTATGTTTTGTATCGGTACCGGAGAGCCATTGAATTTGTTTGGTTTGGGCATTGGCAATACCGGAAACAAAAATGCCAAGACTTAAAAATATTTTACGCATGTTTATGGTACTTTATAAATTTCTATTTGACTGATGGCTAAATTTTTATTCTTTAAAATAATTTTAATGGTTGCCAAACCATTGTTGCTTACAATATGTTGTGTGATGCCCTGTGAATAACCCCTGAGAACATTTTCTTTCCAAATGGCAGATTCTGTTTCCGCATGTACATTAATTGTTTTTCCGGACTCATCATTAACTGCAATGGTATAAATTAATTGCTTTTCTTTTTCCATGGCATAAGTGGGCAGGCATTTTACCACTATCCTGTAATTACCTGCCGCCAACTTAACCGGATAGCTTATTAAAGCTTCCCCTGAATCCTTAGCTGCCAGTGCCCAACCACTGATACCCAACCTGTCTAACAGTTTACAATTTTGTATAGCCTGCATAGAATTCAGTGTCCATGCAGTTTTTATATCAACAAGGTTTGCTTCTTCTTTTTCCTTGCTGTTAAAAATACTATCCACTTTTATTTTAATGCTGTCAAAACTTATTGGCGCATTAAAAACTTTCTGGTCGCGGGGATGCCAGCTCATCATGCCACTCCATTTGCCGGACCTCATGCCCGAATTATAATATGCTGTAGTTAACTTAATAGAATCAAAAGCATTTTGTGCTTTCTTCAAATATTCTTTTGCATCTGCCGTTTTACTTTCTGATAAAGCAATACCAGCCATCTTCTGGTAAAATATTTTTTTATTCATGAGTGCGGCAGAAAGTATGGGATATTCTATAAGCTGGTAATACGCATCCAGCAGCGATGCAGGTATCTTCTTTTTACAGTTGGAATTTAATTCGAGCAGCACATCGTATTGATTAATGCGGTCATCCATCTCCTTGCTGGTAAAGGTTAGCATACCCAAATGTTCCGGCTTACCCGATTCCGCCAAATGATAATACGCATCCTTCAACATCCATATCGCACTTGCATTGTTGGTTCCAAATAATTGCGTTGCCCAGGTTTCTACATACGTGTAAGTATCTTCTTCGTCGTATGTTTTTATATCCCATGCCATATCCATGGCAAACTGTGTTTCCAGTTCGGCAGGTTTTATATCGCCTACATTAAACACCCATAATTTTTTTGCACCGTAATCGTAAGCTTTTTTCATTTCGTACCCGATCAGCGCCGGCGAAATTGAGGAGAGCCATAAATAATCATGCGGGCTACCCCAATAAGACAAATGATAATACACACCATGGCCGCCACTTCTTTTTTGTTCTGCTTCATTGGGCAACTGGCGGATGTATCCATAATTATCATCGGGCCAGATGATGGTTACATCATCCGGCAATTTCATTCCTCTCCTGTACAAACTCAATACTTCTTTGTAAGGCACAAATATTTGAGGAATTGTAGATGAAGATTTTTTAAAATTGTTTTGTAGTATCTCTCTTTGGTCAGCAATTACTTTTTCCAGCAGTTTCACTTTTGCATCCGGATCTTTGGGGCCAGGCATACTGCCATCATGCACACCTCTCATACCTACAGTGAAAACCGATTCGTAGTTTACAGATTCTTTGATCCTGTCATCCCAATATTTGTATATCTCGTCTTTATTAACATCATAGCGCCATTCGCCAGGTTTCTTTTTATATTCTTCTTCGTAAGTCTCGGCCCATTCGCAAACGTTATTACGCAGCATCGGTTCGCAATGACTGCCGCCAACAACGATGGCATAATCATCTGCAACCTTTGGATTTTGTTTGTAATAATAAAATGCTTTGGTGCAGGGGTGCATGGCCGGCCAGATATAGTTTGCTTTTAAGCGAAGCAACAATTCAAAAACTTTAGCATAAGTTTTTGGGCCGATGTCTTTGATACCAGTATCCATATTTTTTGCCGCCCAGGGTTGCATGCCCCAATCTTCATCATTAATAAAAATGCCGCGATATTGCACGGATGGGGTTGTGGAAGTAAAGCTGCCAGAAATAAATAGTTGTTGCTTTTTCTCAGGCACCGCATCGGCCCACCAAACAAAAGGCGATACGCCCATTAACTTAGATAAGTGAAAGATGCCAAAAGCAGTACCACGCCGGTCGCTGCCGGCTATTACCAGAAGCCCCCCCACCCCCCAAGGGGGGATTTTGGAGCCTTTAATTTTTGGCTTACTTTTAA
>JANNYY010000131.1:0-26466 GCA_031410355.1 Chitinophagaceae bacterium
TAAACCTGTTGTACGGCAGCAACATGAGTTATAATATTCCCAACAGCACTAAGTACCGCAATGCACTCATCATTGAGCCGAAAATACGTGTGGATGTGGGTTTCAGCGCACAACTGCTGAGCGAACAAAGCAAGCGCCGCAGCCACAGCCCTTTCCGCAGTTTCCAAAACATCTGGGCAAGTTTTGAAGTATTTAATTTAATTGACCGCCGCAATACCATCTCCTTCCAGCTCATAAAAGATTTTGCAAATAATGTGTATGCTTTGCCTAACAGGTTAACACCGAGGCTGGTTAATTTTAAGGTGGTGGGGAGGTTTTAAACATGGTCCGGCGTTCCATCTGACCATGATATTTTTTTGAGCCGAGCATTTGTAATGCTGTTTAGCTTCATTGGCGTCGCACTCTTGTACATTAAATCTTTATTGAACTTTTATCGTAGCGTAGAAGGTTCGTGCGAGATTGAATTGTCCTAACGACAATTGAAAATGTATAACACTAATACATTGTTTTTAATGCGAGTTTTTTTTATGCGGTAGCGAATTAAAGCATAAATTTACGTGTTAATGCATTGCAATGAAAGATCTCGATTATATTGAAAATAGGTTTTATGAAGTATATATGCCTTTAACTGAAGAAGACATTTATCACTTGGACAAATCAGACAACGGCCCACTCAATAATGTAATTTCAAACATTAATAAAGAATGTTTCGGTGCAGCAATCTATGAAGACCTTAATGATTATACGGTGGACTTTTTCTATGTTACAAATGTTGACACGCTACAAGGTGATTTAATCCGCATAAAAATTAGCGACCCGGACTATATTTCTATTTTGTTTTACTTCTGTCAAATGCTCGTAATTAATTACAAAGAATTAGACACTATAAATACTTTCAATCTATTCCAAACAAGACTAAGATCATTTCTTGAAAAGCTTGGCTTTTTTACTACCACAAACCTTGAATTGAAAAAATTTGAAGGGCAGGAAGTTACTATGATGTCTACAGCTCCCAAAGGCATAAAGAATGTAATATTGTTTGACAGAGTGGACTATTACAGAAAGTTTTTTGGTGAAATTCATTCTATTAAGAGAGATGAAAGTAAAGACTACACATATTTAATGATAAACGATGACACAGGTTTAATTAAAATTGGACGTAGCAATAATCCCAAATACAGAGAAAAAACTTTGCAATCTCAAGAACCAACAGTACATATTATTGCTTGCTGGGCTACACCAAAAAATATAGAAACCGAGTTACATAAACTTTATGATCACAAACGAGTTCGAGGAGAATGGTTCAGGCTAAATATGACTGACTTAAAAAAACTTGAGCAGTTTATGAAGGACTCCTCCTAAGCGAAAGCAGTTAACATTGGGGCTTGATGCAAAGCTGGCTGGATTGCAATGAACATTTTATCGCTATCAACTTCATCTGGGTTGGACAAACATTGCTGGGCTTTTGTTTGCTAACTTCTACTTTTATATCTTTATTCAGCAGCGTTTCCGGCCTGGACGAGCAATGAATTCCAGCCCTGTAGCAAGCCCTGCCGATTGCATGCAAGCATAACACAAACACTCTAAGAATGGACAAAGCAAAACTTTTATCATACGGTTACTTTTTTAAAGAGTTACCGCCGCCATTTAACTCGATAGATCTAGGAGTTAAGTATAAAGCTATCTCTCCAATTATGTATACAACAAATAAAGGCTTAGAGTTCTCAATTCCCAAAGGGCAATATTCAAGACGATTATTACAATTACCGAACCCAATTAATTTCATTCAATTAGTAAATCACATTTGTACGCTTAAACACTGGGGAATTTTAGAGAATCATTTTAAAAATTCAGCTTTCTCTCATAGTAAAGTGATAGAGAATAAGGACGCAGGAAAATTTATATTAAATAAAGACAATAGAGCAATTAAAACAAACTACTCAAATTTAAGTTTATCGAAAGAGAAAACAATTATTGATAGTTTTGATATGCTATATGAAGTTAAAATTGACATTGCAAAATTTTACCCATCCGTATATACTCATTCAGTTGTCTGGGCGATTTTAGGAAAAGAAAGAGCAAAGAAATTATGGAGATTAAAAGGAGCGAAAACAACTGAACCAGATTTTCCCCAATATGATTTTGGCGAAAAGTTGGACAATTTCATTAGGTATGGTCAGGACAATCAATCAGTTGGAATACCAATAGGCCCTGACACTTCCCATATTATAGCCGAAATCATTGGTTGCTATATAGACAAGCAATTCAAATCGAAATTTTCTGACGTAAAAGCGTTTCGCTATTTTGACGATTATCATATTTATGTGGACACAGAAGAAAAAGCACAAAGGGCATTAAAATATATGCAACAGATATTAGCTGATTTGCAACTTACAATGAACGAACATAAACTTTGCATTCAACGATTCCCTTTTGCATTTCAAGATTCGTGGGTGAAGGAAATTAATGATGTTAGATTTAAAAAAGCTTCGTCTTCAAACATAAAACAATATTTTAACACGCTATTTCAACTTGCAAATAAGTATCCTGACAATTCAAGTACAATTTTTATTTACGGCTTAAAAACTTTTGAGAAAAGAACGACTGAAATTGATTTAAATACCTGGAAAGTTTTTGAATCTTTACTACTTAAAACCTTATTAATTGAGCCTTCTACCCTTGAAATGGCCTCAAGGATTTTTGAGACTTATAAAGTTTATGTATCAAAATCAAAAGTTGAAACAGTTCTTTTAAAAATACTTGATAACCACTGTGATTTAAACCATCATTATGAAACGGTTTGGGCATTATGGATATTTAAGCAACTAAAAATGACTTTCCCAAAATCATTTTGCGAAAGAATTATCAATACAGGCGACAATTTTTCAATCTTAGTTCTTCTTGACCTTGCCGCTTCAAAGCTAATTTCTAATAGAGGTTTAGGAATTACTCTAAAGCTGAGCATAACAGATATGCTTGACTTAGCACAAACCTCAGATTGGCTATTATATTACGAAGCTGTAGAAATTAAGAAGTGGCTAGCCTCCAAAAAGAAAATAGAATTTGCGCCTTTCAAGAAAGCAAAAATTTCATTTTACAATGATAAGGCATCAATAAAAATATTTCCTAAGCCACCAGCAAAATAGCCAACTTTTGCCAACAGAGACAAACCCTGCTAACACACAAAAAACCACAAAAATTTAAATTAGTTTTGAACTGAATGAAGATCATTAAAAAAACAGGCAAAATAATTTGGGGGATCTTCCTGTTGCTTATCATAAGCCTTATCGTTTATCTTAATTACGGCCTTTACTACGCTCCCCGTTTTGCTACAATTGAAAAAGATGAAGTTAATATTGACCTGCTTTATCAATTGAGATTTTTAAAAACGCAAATGCACAAAGGAGCAGCCGATGACATGCAAAAATACTACCCGGAAGGATTTGTTTTTTTGAACGCGATCTACGGCTTATCCTGGTGTGAGCTGCTGAAGCATATTAACAAAGACTCGGAGCTTTTTAAAGAAGGGCATAAAGAAATCCAGTTTGCTTACAATGAAATAAATTCTGAAAAAGGGAGAAGTATTTTTCAGCAACAACTGCCATTACCATACGGTGCGTTTTACATTGGCTGGAATAATTATTTACTGGGAAAAAAATTATCAGTTGAAGAACCGGCAGGCCGTGACCCTGCAGAAATAAAACTGTATAAAGCAAATTGCGATACCATTGTTGCTGTTATTGATTCTTCAGCTTCTCCCTATCCTGAATCTTATAAGGGCTATGCATGGCCTGCAGATGTAAGCGTTGGTATTGCATCCCTGGCAAATCACGACAAGGTTTTTCAGCAAAAATATCAGGCAAGCATAGCGTTGTGGATCTCAAAAGTAAAGCAGTTTTGTGATCCGGATGGTTTAATGCCTTATGACTTTGACCCGGTAAGCTTACAGGTAAAAGAAAATGCAAAGGGCTCTTCGCAAAGTCTCATTCAAAATTTTTTGTTTGAGATGGATACAACTTTCTGCAGGGAACAATTTATCATTTATAAAAGACTTTTTTTAGATTCACGGGCAGGCCTGCCGGGCATACGGCAATACAAAAAGGGAAGCAAAGGTGATAGCGATGCAGACTCTGGCCCCATCATTTTTGGGATCGGTGGCCCAGCCTCTATTGTTGGTTTACGCACCATGTGCTTAATGAAAGAAAATGAAACTGCCTTTGGACTAAGGAACAGCATTGAAACATTTGGCTTTGCAACAGAAAGCGGTAAACAAAAAAAATATTTATTGGGGAAATTACCCATGGCTGATGCTTTTATTTGTTGGGCAAATGCTACTGAAATAAATGCTGCAACAAAACTTGCTGCAGGGGCAAACTGGCGAATTAAATTTCAGTTGTATTCATTGCTGGTTTTATTACCTGTACTGTTTTTGTTGTGGAGGTTGGCCCGCGTTAGATCCAGGAAGCATGCGGACGTATCAGGAACAGGTTATTTAGAAATGGGTACTTGATTGCACCCTTCTACTTTCAGCGGCTTTTGCCGCTGCAGGTATTCCTAATCACATTCGTAAGCCTACTTCTGCACCAGCGTAGGCCGCTGTCTGGTTTTCAACCATAAGTGTTCGGAAGATTTTTTTGTTGCTGATAATTTTGCTTTTAAGCCTGAAAGGCTGATATTATTATAGATAATTCAGGAACGGGAAATCAAAATCCCGAAGGGATGGTATAAAAATATATGTCACCCCCTTCGGGGTTTTTGCGAATATTAAATGCTTCCAGCTATAATAATAGCATCCCTTCGGGATTATTAAAAGGAATATTCATCTTCCGAACACTTCTGGTTTTCAACCAACAGCGCAAAGCTTTAGCATTAAGCCTGCCTTTTCTTCGCCATCTCACGAACGAAACGCTTTCACATGCGGATAACCAATTTTGTACATTTATGGTAAAAAATTTTGCGAGGATTTATTAATCAAGGTTAATCAAGGTCATTCAAACACCGGGGTTTCGCAATATCTTTATTAAACGAATAAAGCAAGCGTTCAAAAACCTAAAAAACACCCAAAATGCAACAAAAGAAACTAATCCAAAAAGATGGAGCCATTGCCGCACAATAGCATGAATACCGGAAAAATTATATTATACCAAAACCAGGAAGGCGCTATTAAAATAGATGTTCGCCTGGAGGAAGAAACGGTATGGCTAACGCAGGCACAATTAGGTGAGCTGTTTCAAAAATCAAAAGCCACTATCAGCGAACACATTAAAAATGTATTTACAGAAGGCGAATTATTGCAGGAAGCAACTGTTCGGAATTTCCGAACAGTTCAGCAGGAAGGCAGCAGAACGGTAGAAAGGGATTTTGGCGAATTAGAGTAAAATCCAACTTGTCGGAAATTACGACAGGTTCGAAAAGAGGGTGCCAGAGAGGTTGAACAGAATATTTCGTGAGCTGTTTCAAAAATCAAAAGCTGCTATTAGCGAACAAATTAAAAAGTATTTACAGCGGGAGAATTGGATGCAAAGTGGTTGTTCGGAATTTCCGACATACCACTCAACACGGTGCAATTGATGCAGGACTGGATAAACCGGCTGGATTCGATCTTGCAGTTGAATGGAAGGGAACTCTTAACCCATGCCGGAAAAATAAGCCATGAAGCCGCGGTAGAAAAATCTAATCAGGAGTTTGAAAAATATAAGCTTGCACAAAAACTAACAGAAAAAGAACAAAGCCTTAAAGAAATTGAAGCAGATATAAAAAGAATTAAAAACAATGAGCAGTAAATTCTTAATCGTTTGGCGCACCGTGTTGGTTAAATTTTAAAATTGTGCGGAGATTTGATATAGCCTGTTACTGCAAAGAAAAATGAGAAATATAATAACTAATTGTTATCTTAGATAAACAGGTTGCTGCTTCCTGGATATTTCTTTTGCAGATCAACCTTTCATTTTAAAACTTCAACTGCATATCATGAAGACAATAAGAATATTTATTGCTTCTTCTTCCGAACTAAAAGACGACAGGGAAGAATTCCGCATGTTCATCAGCCAGGAAAATGACCGTCTTCATAAAAAAGAGATCTACCTGGAAATAGTGCAATGGGAGAATTTCCTGGATGCCATATCAGATACCCGCCTCCAGGATGAATATAATAATGCCATCAGCGGATGTGATATTGTGCTTTGTCTTTTCTTTACAAAAGTTGGAAAATATTCTTCTGAAGAATTTGATACGGCCTACCAGGTTTTTAAGGATAAAGGAAAACCAAAAATATGGACCTATTTTAAAAATGCCCAGATAAATACAGGTTCCATTACTGATGAGATCAATACTTTATTGGCATTTAAGAAAAAGATTGGCAACCTTGGCCATTTTTACACCGAGTATACTAATATTGATAACCTGATAAACAAATACAGGACTCAATTAGATAAATTTCTTCCGGCAACTGAAGATAATTTTACAGCAGGTATTACCGGCCCAAATGATGGTAAGCCTGTGCCAACAGAAAAGGAACCTGTTAAAAACACTTTCAATGAATTGCTTACCAAAAAGCTCATCGAAGCCATAAGGCCCTACAGCAAAAAAGCGAATGATTTTTTAACAACTTATAGCGATTGGGAAACAAATGCAGACCTGAATCCAACTGCAAAGCGTATTATTATTTCGGGTTATGTTGGTGTTCTGGGTATTCAGCTGCGCAAGCTTATTTCGATCGGTGAAGAAGATCTTTCAGAAAGCAAGCAAAAAAGATATCTCGAAAACTGCCTGATTACGGTAAAAAGGGCCCTGCAGCTTATTTGTTATGCACTCCTCTCCAGGTTATGGGATCATCAACTTAGTAACGATGGTAAATTTTCTCAAACTCAAACCAATGTCCTTGTAAAGTTTTTTAAGAATGCAGCAGAAGAAAGCATCAACGGATTTGCTGACCTGGCGAAGACAATGATCGAAATTTTTTCTGAAAAAAATCTTGATCTTCCCATTCCCCAATTAAAAGAACTTCTTCAAAATCTGCAGACAGGAAGCGGTTTCAGGGATGCCTGTGCCAACCTGAATGCTGTTACAGAACTGTTGAACAGATCTTCCTTAACGCTGGATGACTGCAGCGAAGCAGAAAAAAACCTGGCAGTTGTTTTGGAAAATCTGAACTTCCTGGCCGCATACAAAATGATCTCTATCAAAGATATTGACTACTCCATGCAGCGAAATGATAAAGAGGGGCATTACCTGCATAATTACTCCCTGCTGGAGGGCGACAGCCAGGCCAACAACAACAACCAGAGTAAAGTAAAACAGGAAAATTCCCCTGTAATATCTTATTCGGTTTTACTTATTAAAGAGAACATCAGGCAATACATAAACCTGGTACCCTTTGTAATTGATTATAATGCGCTGGGGCTTGCAGGCGGATCGAAGATCTGTTTTTATTCTTTTTGTAATACCTATGATGATCTTAATTTAAACTACAGTTTTATTGAAGATAACAGTAAAGTAACTATTAAGAAATCAAAAAATCCGGAGCCTAAGGACGATCAGTCCGTCAATAAATGGCTGGCAAGTGAGGCAAACCGCAGGGATATGAACTTCGACAATGTGTTCAACCTGTTTAGCGAAGCGAAAAGAATACTTGCAGGACTGGAAGAAGAAACCGCAGAAGACACGCTGTAAAACAGCCAAATTTATTTTTAAAAAAAACTGATCTACATGAAAAAATATCCCTTCAAATTTCTGGACTCCTACAACAGGGAAGACAGGGGTATTTTTTTTGGCAGGGATGAGGAGATAAATGCCTTGTATGAAATGGTTTTCCAGTCATCGGTTATGCTGATCTATGGCGCATCGGGAACAGGAAAAACAAGCCTTATCAATTGCGGGCTGGCCGGCAAATTTCAGCCACACGACTGGCTGGCATTAATGATACGCAGGGGTAATAATATTAATGAATCTTTAGAGAAAGCGCTTATTGATGCCGGGGGAAACCAGTTAACAATAAAGGATGATATTAACTGGCTGAGTGATTGGACCGATGAAAAAGAAGCAACCGCCGCTATTTTAAGCCCGGTTGGCAGGTCTATCAGGGCGGTGTACCAAAAATCCTTCAGGCCGGTGTATCTTATTTTCGATCAGTTTGAGGAACTATTTATCCTGGGTTCCATTACGGAGCAGGAACTCTTCATCAAAACCATTCTGGAGATCCTGCAATCTGAACAGCCGGTAAAATTGATCTTTTCAATAAGGGAAGAATATCTTGGGCATTTATTCGATTTTGAACGGGCTGTACCGCAGTTGCTGCAAAAAAAATTAAGGATAGAGCCCATGAATCTTGAAAAGGTGAGACAGGTGATCATTGGTGCAGCGGAATACGAGGATTCAAATATCAGGTTGAAACCCGGTGAATCAGCCCTGGTGGCAGAAGGTATATTCAATAAAATAAAGGGCAAAGGGAAATCATTAACCATACAATTGCCTTTTCTCCAGGTTTTCCTGGATAAGTTTTACCTTAAAATTACGGGTGATGAAAACCGTATGCAGGAAGCTGAATTCTCCATTCAGGCGCTCAACGATATGGGGGAAATTGGTGATATCCTGGTTAATTTCCTTGAAGAACAGGTCACGGGAATATCCAAAAAACTTAGCGGCAAATACCCGGCTTTAACAACCGAACTTACCTGGAAGATATTGTCACCATTTTCTACCCTGGAAGGTACTAAGGAACCCATAAGTAAGCAAGGACTATACGATCGTTTGCCGGGCCAGGATACTGCCATGGCAGATGATATCGTGGACGCTTTTATCAACAGCCGCATTTTACGTTACAATGAAGCTACCGATATGTTTGAAATAGCGCACGACTCCCTTGCCAAACCTATTGCTGAAAAAAGGAGTGTGGAAGAAACTGCGCTGCTTGAAATTAAACGGCTTATAAAAAGCCAGGTTGCTGTTAAAGAAGAGGCCAGGGAATATTTTACCGAAAGGCAATTGTTATTTATTGAACCCTATTTGAATAAATTTAAAGAGAGTGATGAAGAAAAGGATTGGATATCTAAGAGCCGCATCAATATACAGGAACAGCAACAGAAACAACAGGATCAAATGATGCAGTTGATGGATGCAAAATCCACCAGGAAACGCTTGCGTATTGTGTATAGCCTTTTGGGCCTGGCACTAATTGCCATCGTTGCGGCAGGTTATTTTGCATTTAATGCAACCAAACAAAACAAGATCGCAAAAAAAGAGGCGGAAATTGCACGCCTTCAAACCGCGATTGCACAAAGTCAAAAAGATACCGCCGAGCAGTTGGTTGCATTATTAAAATCCAGCTTAACAGATATTCCAGCCCCTGTTCCCGCTGTTGACACTATGGTTATTCAAAAACCAAGACCGGTAAAACCTGCGGTAGATACGGTTTCAAAAACTAACGATCCTCCAAAAACAAATACAGACACGAAAAATTATGTTGTTATCTTTTCAAGCCCCAAATTAAAAGAAGCCGAAGCAAAAGCACAGTCATACTTAAAATCTAATATCCCATACAAACTCTATATTTATTTAAGTGAGAATGGCCAATATGCCGTGTGCCTTGAAAAAGGCGAATCACAATATGCACAAGCCCGGCCCAGGTTATTTTATGCAGTAAAGATCATGAATATAAAAGACGCATATATCCGGCCATCTAAGTATTGGAAAGAAATAAATAGTTTTTAATAATTGTAGAAAATACAGGATTTTACATCCTCCGCTGCATTGGTTAAATGCTGTTAAATCACCACCTCCTTATTGTATTTACCCCTGTATGCCAATGGCGACATGCCTGTAATTTTTCTAAATACTTCACGAAACGCTTTCACATCCGAATAACCCACCTGGTACATTACTTCGTTAATTGTTTTGCGGCTGGTTTCAAACGCTTTTTTTGCCGATTCAATTTTTACCCTTTGCGAATATTCAACAGGCGTATTGCCGGTTGCTTTAATAAACCTCCTGTCAAAGTTTCGCCGGCCCACTGCAAGCCTGGAAGACAAATGCTCAACAGAAATTTTTTCCTGAATGTTAGTTTCAATATAAGCCTGGGCTTGTTGCACCATTTCATCGCCGTGCTGCTTCTGGCCCGTAAATATGGTAAATGCCGACTGGCTTTGCCTGTCCATTTCTATTTGAAAAACTTTTGAACAAAAAATGGCTGTTTGCCTGTCATAATATTTTTCTACCAGGTAAATAATAAGATTTAGAAAAGAATAAGCACCGCCATTGGTATAAATGCCGTTTTCATCCGTGATCAGTTTATCAGTTTGCAAATTCACTTTAGGAAACATCGTTCTAAAATTATCCGCAGCAGTCCAATGTGTAGAGCAATTTTTTCCATCAAGCAAACCTGTTGATGCAAGCAAAAATGCACCGGTGCATATACTTGCTATTTCGGCCCCGTGTTTATATTGTTGCTCAATCCAGTCAATCAGCAATTCATTTTCTTTCACGGTTTTTTCATAATTATGATTTAATGAAGGAATAATAATAAGATCTGTTTTTTTGATAGCTGAAATATTGGTGTGCGGCTTCACGGTAAACAAGCCTTCGTAAAAGTCCACTTCTTTTGAAATACCTGCTAATTCAATTTTAAACAATGCCTGCCTGCGGCTTTCGTTTCCCGCAGTTGCCTCCGACCAATACGCATTGGCTCTTGTAAATATTTTGTACGTACCTACAATACTGCTCAGGTTATTTTCTCCCTCCGGAACTATTATGGTAAGATGTTTCATTAATATATTTTTTGCAAAGATAGAAATTAAGCATGTCCAGATCAACCCGCTACAAAGTCTATTTTGCACCCCAATAAAGTAATATTTAGACAATACATTTGTGCTGTAAAAATTATACTAACCGAAAAACAAACGAAATGAACTCAACTCAAACAATGATAAAAATGATGTTTGACAGGTGGTATGCACAGATAAAAAATTTTGATACCGCCCTTAACTCCATTACTGATGAGCAGTTGCAAAAAGAAATTGCGCCAGGTAAAAACAGGGGAATATATTTATTAGGGCATCTTATAGCTGTACATGATGACATGCTGGTATTATTGGATTTGGGAGATAAATTATACCCGGAATTAAATGAACCTTTTATTACATCTCCGGATAAAACGGTAAATGAAATTCCTTCAGCAGCAGCATTAAGGGCATGCTGGAGTAAACAGAACGAAGTGTTAACTCAAAAATTTAATAGTGTGCAGCCTGATGAATGGTTTCAAAAACATACTGCCGTTTCTGAAGAAGATTTCATTAAAGAACCACATCGAAATAAATTAAACATAATAATTACCAGAACAAGTCATCTGTCATACCACCTGGGACAATTTATTTTGCTTAAATAGTAAAGGCCAAATCACTTATTAAAAATATATCTGCATGAACGATTATCAAAAAAGCATTACTGTAAATAAATCGGTAAGCGAAGTTTTTACCGCTATTACCGAACACATTTCAGATTGGTGGAGCAATGACCTTACCGGAGCTGCGGCCAACGCAGGCGACAGTTTTACCATTGCTTTTGGCGAAACCCGGAAAACATTTAACATAGAAGCCGCTGTACCCAATGAAAAGGTAGTATGGAAATGTGTTAAAGCTTATATCAACAATCCTTCTTTGCAAAACAAGGCAGAATGGGTGGGAACTAAAATGGTCTGGACATTTAACGCTGATGACCAAAGTACCATGGTAACTTTTTTGCACGAGGGTTTAAATGCAAATATGGAATGTTATAAGTTGTGTGAGGCTGGCTGGGATATGTTCCTGGCGAGCTTACTGGTTTACCTTACAACGGGTAAAGGCTCGCCCTTTTTAAAAGCTGCAGGTAACTAACCCACGGCAAGCGGAAAGCTTTTACACAAACTGGCGGTTTGTTCAGCTCTTTATCTCCTTCATTAATAAAAAAGAGGTAACAAAATCTAAAGAGATAAATATAATTTCTTAGATTTACTAAAAGACAAAAAAATGGAACCTTTAACATTAACAGAAGATCAAATTGTTGTAAAACAATTTCCTGCCGGAAGTGCCGGTGACCAGGCTGCAAAAACTTTAACCCCCAACTATACTGTAGCAAATGATGATACAGATGGTACCGATGGTACCGATGACGCAGGCGGTGGTTCAAGTGATACCGATGGTACAGATGGCGCTTAGTATTTAACTTTAATTCATGGAAAGTTGCACCGAACTGGAGAAGATTATTTCCCCAATAGTTCTTCCTTTGTTTGAAGATGTTTATTTTGAGAAGAAACCATTATTGATCTCACGGAATGATACAAACTATTTCCGTGACTTAATGTCTGTTGAAACGATCAATACATATTTAGAACGCAAAGACATCAGGTACCCCGGTATACGTTTAGTAAAAAACGGTTTAGAACTTCCGCAAACAGATTATCTAACTGATTTCCCTTACGGCAATAAAGTATTTGACAGGGTAATTGATAATGACAGGTTTTTCACGTTATTTAATGAAGGTGCAACCGCCGTTTTCCAGGCTGCTCACAAAACTCTTCCTACGCTTTCAACTTTTTGTCAAAGACTGGAAAAATATTATAATTTCCCCCTGCAGACCAATATTTATTTAACTCCAAAATCTTCCAAAGGATTCCAGGCGCACTTCGATAATCACGATGTGTTTGTTTTGCAGGTGCATGGCTCAAAGATTTGGAAGGTTTATGATTCACCGGTTTATCTACCCACAGAGACCTTTGAAAAAAGTATGTTGCCGGAGCACATGATCCCACAAATTGAAGTTGAACTTAAACAGGGCGATACGCTTTATATTCCAAGAGGATTTGTGCATGAAGCTGATACAGCAAATGAAGTCTCGCTTCATATTACGCTCGGCCTTCTTTCCTATACCTGGATAGACGTTCTCCGCCTGATCGTTAATGATGCACATAAAATAAACGGCTTTAAAGAATCTTTCAGGTTTGATAAACTTGATGGCCCAACAATAGAAAAAACCACAAAGGACCTGGTTGATCAACTCTTAGCCATTGTTGACTACAGCAGCATTCCTAAAAAGTTTAAAACCAGGTTCATTAAAAAGGGCCTTACAAGTGACAACAACCGACTGATTGACATCATCAGGTTTGATGAAGTTAATGCAGGCACAATCCTGTCATTGAGAAATGAGATCAACTACAATATCACTGAAATGGAGACAGAAATTATTTTATCTTACTACAATAAGCAGGTAAAATTTCCCGGGTATGTTTTGGCAACGCTTAAAACCATGGCAGCCAGCAAAAATTTTACTGTTGAAAACCTGGAAAGCAATATAGATACACCCGGTAAGTTAGTTTTGTGTAAAAAACTTCTGAAGGAAGGATTTCTAAAAATTAACGAAGATGAAAAATGAATATTGTTCGCTCAATTCAACAGACTTACAGGAAGATATTTTTGCAACCGCATCCTATTTTACAAAATTGCTTTTAGTAGAATATAATTTTCCCTGGCCCGAAGATCCATTGACAAATAATCTTCTCCCGCAGGAGGTGAATGATTATTTACTGCATTTTAAAAAAGCTTCCAGATCAAACAGGGTTCTTTTTGTTAAGAATAAACAAAAAGCAAATCTGCAGATCAACATTTTTGCAATAAATAACCTTTGGGAGCAGCCATATACCAATCATTTTATATTGACCGATCATAAAGAGTTATTAAATTTTTCGGAAACAGCATTGTTTTCCAAAACTCACGAAAATAAATTCCCGGATCTGATATACCTGGTGTGTACAAACGGCAAAAAAGATAAATGCTGCTCCAAGTTTGGCGTTCCGGTTTTTAAACAATTATCGCAACTGGCGGGCAATGTGTGGGAATGTACGCATGTGGGCGGAGACAGGTTTGCACCCAATGTACTTGCACTACCCTGCTGTATTTTTTATGGTTCACTAAGCATTGAAGACCTGCCTGCGTTGGTTAAACTGACAAAAGAAAAAAAAATATTTTTAAAAAAATACAGGGGCAGAAGCTGCAACTCTTTAATTGAACAGGCTGCTGAATATTATTTAAGGAAACAACAAAATGACCTGAACATATTTGATCATGAAATAGTGAACAGCAGGGAAACCTCTCCTGGATATTTTGAAGTGGAATTCAGGAATACAAAGACAGGAGCATTGAATTTGATAAAAATAAAACGAGGCAAATCATTATTTAAAAGACGCCTCACCTGCAATTCAATAAAAGAAGAATACCCGCTTACATACCAGTTGATGGGAAGCTGAACTGCCGCCCATCTCTTTGCAATTAACCCAAAAAAATTTGTGAACCTATTATTTAAACAGATGTTCGCTCCAATTTAAACATAGTCATCTTTTGCTATGTAAGTCTAAAAAATTACTTTATATTACAATGTAAGTTTTATTTAATATGGATACTATCAGAATCTTTATTGCATCTTCATCCGAACTGGAGCCGGACAGAAAGGAGTTCCGGGAATTTCTGAGTATAGAAAATGACCGGTTGCACACAAAAGGAGTTTACCTGGAACTGGTACAATGGGAAAATTTCCTGGATGCAGTATCCCAAACCAGCCTGCAGGATGAATATAATAAAGAACTAAAAAAATCTTCCATTGTCATCTGCCTGTTTTATACAAAAGCCGGAAAATATACACAGCAGGAATTTGATACAGCATTGCAGCAATTTAAGGAAACCGGCAGCCCGCTCATTTACACCTATTTTAAATCGGGTGCGCCAGAACCAGATGCAAGCGATCCATTGGTACAGGACTTAACAAAGTTTAAAAAACGTTTGGCAGATATCGGGCATTTTCATACCAATTACAATAATATTGACGATTTAAAATACCAGTTTCGTAAACAGTTAGACAGGCTGGAGGATAAAGGATTTATTGTTTTACAGCAGGAAATCAAAAAAGAAACAAGTGAGGCGGTTACGAATTATTTCAACATTACAAACACAGCCATAGCACAGGGAAACAATAACATTATTATACAGGGCGTAACCGACAGTTCGATTACGGTAAATGTAAACGGCCAGTCGCAGGAGATAGAAAAAAAATTAGATGCACTGCAGGCATTGATGGAACAGATGGCCGTAAAATCTGTTCAGTCTGCCAATAATATTTACAATATTGGTACCATCACCAATGCCAACTTTAGTTACCTGGTTGGGCAGGCCGGCCACGATAAGTCGCTGCCATCCGAACTGGCCGAAAACCTTGTTGGCGAAGGTAATAGCTGGATCCAGAGCCTTCGGCAGGAACTGCAGGACAAACAAAAAATATCTGTGGGCAGCCAGCCCTGGAATATTTTTCAGAATTATGGCTGGCTGGTAGAAACCTTTTTGCAAAAAATGGGTACTGCCGCCGGGCAGGAAAAAAATCTGCGGCGGCTATCCTTTATGGCAGAGGCATACCAGGGCTCACTTCGTTACCTGTGTTACATACAAATGGCGCAAATACTGCAATTAGAAAGCAAACCAAAGCTGGGCATTATTTCCGATTTTATTCAGATGGAAGGAAACAAATTTCTTGATTTTGACTATACGAGCCTTTTGCTTACTGCCACTGATACACTTGGGCAAAATGGTTTTATGAAGGAAATAAACAAATTCGTAGAAGAGCTTACTGATACAGAGTCGGCTTTATATGGTACTGCACTTTTCCTGGATGACCAACGCCGCAAATTAATGGCAAACAGCATTGCCGAAGATGATAAACTCAACGGCTTGCTTGACGAATATTTAACGGCTTTGGTTTATTGGCTGCGCAAGGTTTCTTTCGTTGCTAAATACAGGCTGGTTTCCATCAAAGAAATAAATCTTAATTACCGTTTGGGTACCCCAAAGAATTTTGTACACCTCTATGGCGAGTTGCATGGTTTATACAGCGAGGGCGGATCATCTGATGAAGATTATAATACCAAATCCGTTGAAGGTTCTTTTACCTTCAACAAAAGTATATTGTTGTTCAGGGGCAATGATGTGTCTTCGGGCATGGATAAGATACAGGAGCAAAATGCCTATCTCTCCCTTTCTCCGCTGGTGATAGACCAGAGTGTGTATGCCGGCAAACCCACACAAACTCCCGAAATTTTTTATTACAGCGGTTACGAAAAAACAAAGCGGCAATACAATTATGCCCAATATAAAAATGAACTGGCTTTTGTCGGCAAAGGAGATATTGTCTCCAACAAATCATTAAAGGTTTTAGCACAAAATAATAATCAACCCCGGATAGATGAATTGTTTGAACAATTAGAAGATGTTTTTAAACCACTTAAAAACAAACAGTCATGAGCCAGGTAATTTCACCATTTAAATTTCTTGACTCATATCAACAGGCCGATGCCGATGTTTTCTTTGGCCGCGAAAAAGAAACCCAGGCATTATACAATGCATTAAGCGGCGTAAAACACCTGATGGTTTACGGGCCTTCTGGTGCCGGCAAAACCAGCCTTATTGAATGCGGCTTGCGCAACCAGTTTTCCGATGCCGACTGGTATGCGCTCACCATTCGTAAGGGTGCCGATATTAATGCTTCTGTTTTTGCAGCCATTAACGAAGCGCTTAAAGAGAAAATAGACATTGATGCTGTTACCAAAATGCCTGTTGACCCTGAAATAGAATTTGGCCAGGCCATTGAACAATTATTTGCAGAGCGTTACCAGCCCGTATATCTCCTGTTCGATCAGTTTGAAGAACTGCTCATCTCTGGTGAAGAAGCAGAAAAGAAAAAATTCTTTACCCTGCTCAACAAACTCATCCGCAATAAAGTGCCTTGCCGCATTATGCTAATCATGCGGGAAGAATTTATTGGCCACCTGTCAGAATTCGAACCGCTGTGTCCCAGTATTTTCCAGCACCGTTTCCGGGTAGAGAAGATGGGAAGAAAAAATGTAGAAGAAGTTATTTATCATATACTGGAAGCTCCGAGGTACCGTAGCTTTTTTAATGTAGATGACAGCCACAAACTGGCGGAAAGCATCTTATCAAAACTACCCGATAAAAAAAAGGAAATAGAACTGGCACATGTGCAGGTGTTCTTAGGCGAGTTATGGGACCGTGCACAAAGCACAAAAAAGAATAACGAACTACCGGTGCTTAGTTCTGCATTGATACATGATGATGATAACCTCGAAGGCATATTGGAAAGTTTCCTTAAAAAACAAATGACAGAACTGGAAGCCGGTTATGGCGAAAGAGTGCCCTTAGAATTACTGGCAGCAATGATATCGGAAAGGTTTACCAAACTACAGTTAAGTGAATCGGCCATTAAAGCAGACCTGGAAAATAAAAAAGTATTCAGCAAAAAATCAATCGCTGAACTGTTGAAAGAACTGGAACAGCGCCGCATTATCCGCACTATTAAAATAGGTGATGAAACCCAGTACGAAATAAGCCATGATGTGCTGGCCCTGGTAGTTGGCCAAAACCTTACCGAAGAAATGAAAATGAGGGAGAAGGCCGAAGACATTTATAAAGTGTACCGGGAGCGTCAGGGATTATTTTCCCAGGATGATATTGATTACCTGCGTCCATTTCAGCAAAGCCTCTCGTATCCGCCGGATTTGCAATTAAGGATAAATGAAAGTATTGCTTTTATAAAAAAGAAACGTGAAGAAGAGTTAGCCAAAACCCGGAAACGGCTGCGTACCGTGTATAGCCTTTTAGGCGGGGCTTTGCTGGCTTTAATTGCTGCAGGATATTTTGGGGTTACTGCTAATAAAGCGAAAAAAGATGCAGATATCCAAGCCTTAAAAGCAGATAAACAAAAGGATTCAACC
Organism: Chitinophagaceae bacterium; assembly: GCA_031410355.1. Taxonomy (GTDB): domain Bacteria; phylum Bacteroidota; class Bacteroidia; order Chitinophagales; family Chitinophagaceae; genus Ferruginibacter. Next base: position 17,795 of record JANNYY010000131.1, read on the forward strand.
CAACAAGCACTTGACCGAATTACTAAACTTATGGAAACTAGTATTGGAAAGAAATATAGGGGAGGCATAATTTTTTATTCTGACTCCATGGGCGAACATGGCTTAATTGCCGCGGAAAAAAATTTGGATTCAAAATATACCTGGGAAGAAGCCAAAAAAAAATGTGAAAATTATTCTGTTGCTGTTGGGGATACTATATATGGCGGATGGCGTTTACCAACTATAAAGGAGTTAGAATTTCTATACACAAATAGGGAAAAATTTAGCAGTGTGACTGGCTATAAGTATTGGAGTTCTACAGAATACCTAAAGGACTCTACCTATGCGCTGGAACTGAACTTCGCCAATGGATACCAGTTCCAAAACCTCAAAACAAACCTATTCGATGTGCGTCCTGTCCGAGATTTTTAACTCTTGGTAGCTATCGGGATTATCTATTTAACCCTTTATTACTGGCACGACAACCTATCATAGGACACGCAAGATATCTTGATGGTTCAAAACCATCTTGACACCTATCTAATACTCCAAACAAATCACCCCTTGTTTAAATTGAATTTAGTAATTATTTTAATTTAATATTTGTAGATTTGAAATATCTAATGTCTCGTAAAAGCCTTTCAATTAAAATGCGGTATCCATTCAGTAAATAAGACTGCTTAAACCGGCTAAATGAAAAAAATAAAGATCTTCCTGGCTTCCTCCAATGAGTTGCAGCCCGAGCGGAAGCAATTCGAGATCGAAATTGGCCGCAAGAATAACGCCTGGTTCAATAAAAAAGTTTTTCTGGAACTTAATATTTGGGAAGACATGTCGGCCCGAATGTCCACGAACGGTTCGCAGAGTGAATACAATAAATTCGTTGAGGAAGCCGACCTATTTGTTTTCCTGGCCTATTCCAAAGTGGGCATGTACACCGCAGAGGAATTCGAACATGCATTCGGACAATTCAAATCAACCCAAAAGCCTTTTATTTTCACCTACTTCAAAACACCGCCGGCTAATGCAGAGGATAGCCTGGCCGATTTCAAAAAAAAACTGAAAGAACTGAAACATTATGGTGCCAATTTCGATGACAGTAATGACTTGTGGAATCAATTCAACAAAGAACTTGAACGTCTGGAGCTGGATAAATTTGAAGTAAATTACTGGGATAAAACCTGGATCCTAAGCCTTCGGGCAGAGTTTGTCAAACTAGGCGTTAAAGTAGCCGACAAGTCCATTGAAATTATACAGCAATATGGATGGCTGGTGGGTGCCTTATTAAATAAAATGTGCACTGAAGTCGGAGGGCAATCCAACGTACGGAGCCTTTCTTTTATGACAGAGGCCTACCAGGGATCGCTCCGCTACCTGTGCTATATACAGATGGCGCAGATACTTCAAATGGAAGACAAACCTAAGCTGGATATTGTTTCTGACTTTATTAAAATGGAAAAAAGCCGGTACCTGGATTTTGACTACACTAACCTGTTATTGACCACTACTACTGCCATTGGGCAAAACGGGTTTATTAAAGAAATGAATAAATTCACCGAAGAACTTTCCGACCCTGACTCTGACTTATACAATTACGCAAAAACCCTGGAGGACATACGCCGAAAATTATTGGCGAACAGCATTATTGAAGGAGATAAACTTTCACTTCAGAGCCTGCTCAATGAATACCTGGCGGCATTGGTTTATTGGTTGCGCAAAATTTCATTCCTGGCCAGGTACCAACTGGTCTCTGTCAAGGAGATTAACCTAAACTATCGTCTCGGCACGTCAAAGAAATTTCTCCATAAGTTTGGAGAACTGCATGGAACCTATACCAGCGGCGATTCAAAGAATAATACGCTCCAGATTGAAGATTCCTTTACTTATAATAAAAGCATTTTATTATTCAAAGGAAATGATTTGGCCACCGCCATGGGCAATATCAGGGATCAAAAGTCCTATCTTTCCCTTTCCCCTTTAGTGATCGACCAAAGCGCATATGGAGACGATTCCCTGCAAACACCCGAAATCTTCTATTATACAGGCTATGAAAAAACTGAAAATGCCAAACGCCATTACAGCTATGCCAAGTATACGAACGAACTTGTTTTGGCTGGCAAAGACGATAATAAGAAAAACGACGCATTCCAGGTGTTTGACCAAAATAATGAAAATGAATGGCGAAATGAATTGTTTGAAGAGTTGGAATTGGTTTTTAAATCCTTAAAAAGCAAATAAAAGCAAACCCGTATGAGCCAACCTCGTTCACCGTTCAAGTTCCTCGATTCATACCAGGAGAATGATGAAGATGTTTTCTTTGGGCGTAAAGAAGAAACTACTGCTTTATACAAAGCATTGAGCGGAGTAAAGCAGTTGCTCGTTTATGGGCCTTCGGGATCAGGAAAGACAAGCCTGGTAGAATGTGGACTGCGTAACAGGTTTTCGGATGCAGATTGGTTTGCCATCACTATCCGGCGCGGCGCCGATATCAATGATTCAGTATTTACCAGTATTGACAATGCGCTGGATGTAAAAATTATGGACCCGGTTACCAAAAAGCCTTTTGATAAACAAATGGAATTTGGCCTTGCTGTTGAAAAACTATTTGCTAAACGTTACCAGCCTATTTACCTTTTGTTTGATCAGTTTGAAGAATTGCTTATAACAGGTAAGGCAGAAGAAAAGAAAATATTCTTCAACAGTCTCAACAAGCTCATCAGCTATAAAGTACCCTGCCGCATCTTGCTCATCATGCGGGAAGAATTTATTGGCCATCTCTCGGAGTTTGAGCCACTTTGTCCCAGTATTTTTCAGCACCGTTTTAGAGTAGAAAAGATGGGCAGGAAACATGTAGAAGAAGTTATTATCAACATACTGGAAGCAAAAAAATACCAGGCCTATTTTAATGTAAAAGACAGCCACGGCCTGGCCAAAAGCATATTATCAAAGCTGCCCGATAAAAGAAAGGAAATAGAATTGGCGCATGTGCAGGTGTTCCTGGGAGAATTATGGGACCGTGCACAAACCACCAAAAAGAAAAATGACCTGCCAGTATTGAGTACTGACCTGATACATAATAATGATAACCTGGGAACGGTACTGGAAAGTTTTTTAAGAAAACAAATGAATGACCTGGAAGGAGGCTATGGCGAAAGAGTACCATTGGAATTACTGGCAGCCATGATTACAGATAAATTCACCAAACTGCAATTGAGTGAGGCAGCCCTGGAACAGGACCTTGTGCAAAAAAAAGTGAACTGTAAAAAACCAATCGGCGAACTATTGAAAGAACTGGAACAACGCCGCATAATACGCCCTATAATAGTTGGGGAGGAAACACAATACGAGATAAGCCACGATGTACTGGCCCTGGTGGTGGGAGCAAACCGTACTGAAGAGATGAAGGACAGGGAGAAGGCTCGTTATATTTACAAAGTGTTCCTGGATAAAAAAGGATTATTTACCCAGGATGATATTGATTATATACGGCCCTTTCAGCAAAATATGCCCTACCCGCCCGAACTACAGGAAAGGATTGATAAAAGTATTGCTACCATAAAAAAACAGAAAAACAGGTGGTTTCGAACTTTATGTGCCCTTTTAGGACTTGCCTTGTTATTGCTGATTGTAACATTTGTATCTTATATTAATTCTAAAACTTCGGAAAACAAAGCAATATCTGCCTTGGGCCAATTTAAAATAGAACAGGCAGCTAAAGAAAAAGCACAGGCGGAAAAAGATAAAAACGAATTCATTAGTCTTGAGAGCAGGGCGAATATTATTTTGGGAGCCAATGGTTGCCCCAAACCAATAACTCATTTAATGGATTCTATTGCTAAAATAAATCCAGATAGCATTAAGATGAAATTTAAAATAAAGAGCATTGACTCTATTGCAGAAATAAAAGGATATTGTAAAGAATGAAACAGCTTATTTCTTTCCTTTTTTTCATAGCCTGCTTTGTTATAGCAAGTGGGCAAAAAAACTATGCCGAAGCCATACAGTTGGGCGATGATGCATTTAATAAGCAACAATACAAAAAAGCCATCAATAAATACTTTGCTGCAGAAGCATTTGACCCCGACAAAAAAGATTCGGTAAAAATAAAAGTGAACATGGTATTTGATGCAATTGAAGCTTTACGTAAAAAAGCTGTAACCGATGCAGAGCGTGCAAAAAAGGCTACAAAAAATGAAACTTTTGCCAAAGAGCAGGTGATAGCTACTTTGAAAAATATAAATACATTTACCAGTAAATTATTTTATCCTTTCGGATTTTATTCAACCTACGATTCTGCCAATAATTATTATTTTGTTGACAATTACCTCAATAAAGTGAACAGGCTGGGAGTTTGGAGCCATGCAAAACAATTTGATGAAAGGGGGTGGGTTGGCGTTATATTAAATATTACTGATGAATATTCTACCCACTCAATCCACTATCTTATGGATACCACAGGGAAATATTTTAAAGTTGCTTATGATATTAAAGACGTTGACAGCTCTGTAAGGATCCTTGACCTGTATAAACAAAAAGTAGACAGTTTACCGGTTGATGTTTTGGCAAACAAAGATCTGCGAATTTTGGGTTTGGAAAAACCCAGAGAGTTTTATTTTCCCCTGATGAAAGTGAAATATTCCAATGACTCAACCCAATATGGGTATTTTGACACAATACACAAAAATTTATATGACCATTGTTTGGGTAAATTATTAAGTAATAATAAAAACGTTATCAGTAATATAAAAATTACCAAAAGCGATATTCTTGAGGCATGTTCCGGACCCAGGATAAATGTACCACGCATGAATATATCGTTTGCTACCGGCACAAGTAAATTATTATCAAAATCTTTTAAAACCCTTAACGATCTTGCAGGAATAGCTAATGATAACCCTGGTTGGAAAATAGCCGTGGAAGCACATACAGATGATGTCGGCAATGCAGATTGGAATCGGGAATTATCATTGCAAAGGGCTCTTGCAATTAAATACTACCTGGTTAATAATAGAGGCGTCGCATGGGACCGTATTTCAACATCTGGCTATGGTGGCGATAGACCAGTTGCTACTAATGCAACTACTGCAGGCCGTGCAAAAAATGCAAGAGTTGAAATACAAATTATCAATTATTAGCACACGCCAACAAGTGGCATACTATTTTAGTGGGGAGTACCAGTTCAAAGCCGGAACAAAAGATGGGGTGGACGGGAGAACGTAACGTTTAAATTATTCAGCCAACAATGAACCGTCTTTTATTTTTCGTTTTTTGTATGATCTTCTTTGTTACTGCAAAGGGACAAAAGAATTATGCCGAAGCTATGAAGCAGGGTGATGATGCCTTTAAAAACGGGTTATATAAGATCGCCATAAAGAAATATTTTTCTGCGGGAGCGTTTGACCCCAACAAAAAAGATTCGGTAGAAATAAAAGTGAATATGGCATTTGATGCCATTGAAGCATTACGAAAAAAAGCTGAAGATGCTTTAGCAGAAGCAAAAAAACAAACCAAAATTGCCCAGGCCAATTACCTGATTTCTGAAGCGATGCGTATTGTGGAAACTGACCCCACACTGGCCTTGAGATTAGCAGAACAGGCAATGTTACTTAACAAAAACGACACAATTGAAAACGAAGCCAATAAGATTTATGCTGAAAATTGTTTTTATAAAATTATTATAAATTATCGCGGAGGATTGTATAACGTTGCTTTTTCCAAGGATACAAAAAAAATACTGGTAAGCCCAGGAAATTTATTCACCCCGGGTATTCCCCAATTGTGGGACTTACAAGAACATACGGTTCAAAATCTTGGAGGGCGCAAATCTTCGGCAACGGCATTCGCCTTTTCCCCAACTGAACAAAAAATATTTGTCTGCTACGTTGATGAAAGTGCCCAGCTATTGAACTTTAAAGAAAATACTACCGAGGAATTTAGCTTGAGCAACCCAGTAAGTTCAGCGGTCTTTTCACCTGATGGCCAAACAATACTTACTGGCGGTGGAAATTGGGCAAGCTCGGATACCTTAAAATGCATAAAAGGCAATTGGCTAAAGGAATTTGAAGCGCATCATGGACCGATAAATTCAATTGCGTTTTCTCCCGATGGAAAAGGGATTCTTACGGGATCAGAAGATTCAACTGCCCGTGTGTGGGACTCAACCGGAAAGATGATCCGTGAATTAAAAGGTCATACTGGTGGCATTGTTTCCGCAACTTTTTCTCCTCCCAGCCCGACTGGCCCTGACGGAGGAAAAACAATACTCACCGGATCCAGAGATTTTACTGCCCGATTGTGGGACTCTGCGGGAAAGGCCATCCCATTTGAAGGACACACTTCCTGGATATCTTCAGTCGCGTTTTCTCCTGATGGGAAAACCGTACTTACAGGTTCGTACGACGGAACTGCACGTCTTTGGAGCTTAGATGGTAGATGGATAAAAATATTTAAAGGACATACTGGTGCAATATTATCTGTAGCTTTCTCGCCAGATGGAAAGACAATAATTACAGGTTCTTCCGATGGAACTATCCGCCTTTGGCGTTTCGGTGGAAAACCCATGGGAACTTTTGACCGCTGGGTTCCTTTGCTGATATCCAACGACACAACAATACTTGTCCGTCACGGAAATTATATTGATCAGTGGAATGTTGAAATGCCTTTGTTCGATTTTCTTAAGAGTGATAAGATCGAGCCCCTACCGGCTGAGCAAAAAAAACAATACGGCATTAAGGAAAACGCTAAGCCTTCGCCTGCAAAAGGAAAGCTGATCAAAAAAGATTGATAAATAACGCTTAATAATCATCTATTCATGAACCGCTTTTTATTCTTTCTTTTTTGCATGTTTCTCTTCGCCAATTCAAAAGGACAAAATAATTATACCGAAGCCATGCAGCACGGTGATGATGCATTTAACAAACAACAATACAAAACCGCCATCAATAAATACTTTGCCGCAGAAGCATTTGATCCCACAAAAAAAGATCTGGTAAAAGAAAAAGTGAACAAAACATTTGACGGGATTGAAGAATTAAGGAATGAAGCGATCAATTCAAAAAAAGATGCTGAAAAGCAAAAAGAAAGAGCAGAAACTGCTTTACAGGAAGCAAGAAATCAAACTAAAATTGCACAATCCAACTACCTGATATCAGAAGCAAAAAGTTTGTAGGAAACAATAACAGAAACCTTAAAGCCTGCAGCAACAAAACAAAAGAGCATCAAAAAAAATGATTAGTAGCCGCAATTGTATGAAGAGATGTAAGGTAACAGGGGAGACAACATAAACTTTTCCCTTAATAAATATAATTATTGTATATTCATAAAAGCAATCATAAACCTTAACCAATTAAAACAACCCACATGTTATCACTTAACAAAAACAAACTGCTCACCGGCTATACCAGCCGTTTTGGGCCCTTAACCAACGACCTGGCAGAGGCTTTTTCATTCCTGTTTTCTAAAATAGAAATTGACAACAGGTTTAATGATACAGATACCGACCGCAGGAAACTGGCTTACTGCCTGGCTACCTTTAAATGGGAAACTGCCCATACTATGCGGCCCATAGATGAGCGTGGAGGAGATGCCTATTTTAATAAACGCTACAACCCTCTAAACAGTGTTGGGAAAATGCTCGGTAATACCAAAACTGGCGATGGCGCATTATATCATGGCCGTGGCTATGTTCAATTAACCGGGAGAAATAATTATGCCAGGGCAAAAAAATTTACAGGTGTTGATCTTATCAGTGAACCCGACCGTGCTAAAGAACCGGAACTTGCCTACCAGATCGCTATACAGGGAATGACGGATGGATGGTTCACCGGGAGGAAACTTGCCAATTACTTTGTAGGTGATACTGCTGATTATTTTAACGCACGTAAAATTATTAACAGCCTTGATCAGGCAGATAAAATAGCAGACATAGCCCGGAGTTATAGTGAAATATTGAGGGAATCAAAAGGATAAAAGAAAAAAATAAAGGGAACCAACCGGCGACCTTATTTTATATTTTGACACGGAAATAATTGCGGGATAATTATTAATGCTCTTAAATATATAAAATCAAAGATTATATAAAAGGATTAAAAGATTATTATAACAGTTCTTTAATTTTAAATGGCCTGCAACTTGTATTAACATGCTGTTGATAAGTAAATTTACAAACTATCAAAAGCAATTCGCTACATTTGGTACAGACAAGTTAGCAGTACCAATTGAATTTTAATTGATAACTAACCGCTGCTATGTATGCCCTAATAAATCAGCATGACAGAAACAGTGGCAAAACTTTAATCCATTGACAGAAACGATCATTAACCTCGAAACCGTAAACCCTATTGAATTTTTTGGCGTAAACAACGGTAAATTAGACATCTTAAAAAAGAAATTTCCCCTCTTAAAAATTCTCAGTCGTGGCACGCAGGTAAAATTAAGCGGAGCCCCGGAACAAATTGAAGGCGCCAGGGAAAAAATTGACCTGATTCTCCGATACCTTGAAAGAAACGGCCACATGAGTGCCAATTATTTTGAACAGATTTTAGGCGGCGATGATGAACGGGCCGTTGATAATTTTATTGACCGCAATCCAAATGATGTATTGGTATTTGGCCCCAATGGCAAAACAGTAAGGGCCCGTACCGCCAACCAGAAAAAAATGGTGGAAGCCTGCGATAAAAATGATATTCTTTTTG
>JANNYY010000132.1:0-7291 GCA_031410355.1 Chitinophagaceae bacterium
TTCCTGCTCAAAAGGACGGTAACCAATGATTGATGCGCCTAATATGTGTTTACCTTTTTCTGTTGTTATAAATGAAAAATTACCCAGCGAATCACTTGTAGCGCCATCGTATGTATCTTTCAAGGTAATACTTACCCCTCCAACCGGTTTGCCTTTTGCATCGGTGATTTTTCCGGCTACATTAACTTGTGCTTTGGCAGTTAAACTCAGTATTAAAACAAGTAATATTAATCCCGTTTTCATTATCCTTAATTTTTCACAAACGTAAAGTAGTTTATTTTATAAACCAAATATTTTAAAAAAATAATTTTTATTTAACCTGAGAATTCATGGATGAATTTAGGGTTCAATATCCAATCAAATACCTGATTATCAATAGTTTAATTACAATATTACAGACTATCTATAAGTGGGTACCAGGGGTATTAACTTATTCACATCACTGAAAATTTATTTTTTTATGTGCCCGCAATTTGTAATTTAGCAATAGAATTTAATGGGTTAGTAAGTACAAAGGGTCAGCAGCAATGTTGACCCTTTTACTTTTAGGCTATCCAAAAATGAAATAAAATATGCTTTGCCCTTACATGTTTTTTCTGCTTTACTTTTCCATGTTTTGCTTTACCGGTTTTTAAAACTGAAAAATCTAATTCACGTTTAATTGATTTTTCTTTCTACTTTTTACATTTTACATTTACGCCATGAGTAAAACTAAATCGGCATTTTTTTGTCAGAGTTGTGGGTACGAAAGTGCTAAATGGTTAGGCAAATGTCCCGGCTGTAATAACTGGAATACTTTTGTGGAAGAAATAATTGTTAAAGGAACCGACAAAAAAGAAAAAGACGAATGGCGTGAGTACTCCGGTTTGGGAAAACAAAAAACCATTTCGATAAATGATGTAAGCAGCGCAGAAGAAAAAAGAATTTTAACCACCGATGCAGAATTAAACCGTGTGCTTGGCGGCGGCATTGTGTTAGGCAGCATTGTGTTGGTTGCCGGCGAACCGGGCATTGGTAAATCAACTTTGTTTTTACAAATTGGCTTACAACTTAAAGATATTGTTACCTTATTTATCAGCGGTGAAGAAAGTGAACAGCAAATAAAAATGCGTGCAGACCGGATTGGCATTGGCAGCGACAATTTTTATATTCTTACCGAAACCAATACGCAAACAATCTTCCAGGAAATAAAAAAACTGAAACCACAGATTGTTATTGTTGATTCTATACAAACCTTGCAATCGCCTTTTGTGGAGAGCGGAGCAGGCAGCATAAGCCAGATACGGGAATCGGCTGCAGAACTGCAGCGTTTTGCTAAAGAAACAAATACACCGGTTTTTTTAATTGGCCATATTACCAAAGATGGTACCATTGCCGGGCCCAAAATACTGGAACACATGGTTGATACCGTTTTGCAGTTTGAAGGTGACCGGCATTATGCTTATCGCATTTTACGAACGCTTAAAAACCGCTTTGGCTCAACATCTGAGCTGGGTATTTACGAAATGACAGGAACCGGTATGAGAGCAGTAAACAATCCATCAGAATTATTAATTACACAAAAAGAAGAACAACTGAGCGGCATTGCTATTGCAGCAACAATGGAGGGCATGCGCCCATTATTAATTGAAGGGCAGGCCCTGGTTACACAAAGTGTGTATGGCACTCCCCAACGAACGGTGAGTGGTTTTGATCTGCGCCGCTTGCAATTATTGCTGGCGGTGCTGGAAAAAAGAGGCGGTTTTCATTTTGGCGTTAAAGATGTTTTTATAAATATTGCCGGGGGTTTAAAAGTAGAAGACCCTTCTATTGACCTTGCAATTGTAAGTGCACTTTTAAGCAGTTACGATGATGTGCCCATTAACCAAAAATATTGCTTTGCCGGTGAAGTGGGTTTAAGCGGAGAGATAAGAGCCGTTAACCGGATTGAGCAACGCATTGCCGAAGCAGAAAAATTAGGATTTGAAAAAATTATTGTGAGTAAATACAACTCCAAATCTTTGGGCAAACAAAAATTTAATATCGAAGTAGTGCCATTGGGTAAGGTTGAGGAATTGTACCAATATTTATTTTAACTTGTAATGGTAATATTTTAATGATGATTGCCCAATTAAAAAATCTTTTCAGCAGCACCCTCCATCTTTTTTACCCCCATGTTTGTACGGGTTGCGGATCTGATTTGCTGGAAGAAGATAATTTACTTTGCCTGACCTGCATTCATAATTTACCACACACCAATTTTGCCGCATTGGCAAACAACCAAATTGAAAAAGATTTTTGGGGGCGGATTAATTTAGTTGCCGCTTACAGCCAGTTTTATTTTTCAAAAGAGTTTTTAATACAGCATCTTATTCATCAGCTCAAATACCGTGGTGATACTAAAATTGGTTTTTACCTGGGAGAGATGATGGGAAAGACATTGCTTAACAGCAACCGTTTCCATTCTATTGATGCCTTGATCCCTTTACCGCTTTATGCAGATAAAGAACACAAGCGTGGCTATAACCAAGCAGCGGTAATTTGTAATGGCATGTCTTCTGTAATGAACATCCCGGTTTTAAACGGCGCCGTTATTCGCCAACATGCTACCGAAACCCAAACCCGTAAACACCGCACTGAACGCTGGGAAAATGTAAAAGACAGTTTTAAAGTAGCAAAAGCAAGTGAATTGAGCGGTAAACATTTGTTATTGATAGATGATGTGGTAACCACCGGCGCAACTTTAGAGGCCTGTGGTAATGCCATATTGCAGGTTGAGGATGTTAAGTTAAGTATTGCAACCTTGGCTTATGCTGCTAAATGATCAAAACCGGGTCAAAATAACACAACCGAATCCAAGTGTAAATAAATAAGTATAAATTTGAAAAATGAAGAGATCCCTTTCCCTTTTTTACAATTTGCCACTTGCCTTTTGCCCATTGCTTATTGCCTGTTGCCTGTTGATAACAACTTCCTGTAAAAAAGACTCTTTTATTACCAGTGAATTCGCCCGGCTAACCATTACAGCCGATTCATTAAAATACGATACTGTTTTTACTACAACAGGTTCTATAACCAAATCATTTAAGATCATTAACGAAAACAACCAAAAGCTACGTCTTAGCAAAGTAAAATTAATGGGTGGCGCAACATCTGCCTATAAAATGAATGTTGATGGTACCGCAACCAATGAAATAAATAATTTGGATATTGAAGCCAATGACAGCATCTATGTTTTTGTATCTGTTACAATCAATCCCAATGCAGCCAACCTCCCATTTATTGTTAGCGATAGTATTTTGGTAAGTTACAATGGCAACAATCGTTATGTACAATTACAGGTTTACGGACAAAACGCAAACTTTTTGCGAAACAGGGTTATTACCGGCAATGTAGTTTGGGCAAATAACCTGCCTTATGTAATTCTCGGCAGCATACGTGTTGATACAACTGCTACATTAACCATACAACCCGGCTGCAAAATTTACGCTCATGCCGATGCGCCATTTATTGTAGATGGCACTTTAACCGTTAATGGAACACAAGCCAGTAAGGTATTTTTTACCGGCGACAGGCTGGATGAAGGCTATAAAGATCTGCCAGCAAGCTGGCCCGGTTTATATTTCCGCGGCAGCAGTAAAAATAATGTACTTACTTATGCCGTTGTAAAAAATGCTTACCAGGCCATTGTTACCGAAAAGCCAACCATTAATGCAAATCCAAAAGTTATATTGCATCAATGCATAGTTGACAATGCTTATGATGCAGGCATATATTGTGTAAACAGCAGCCTGCAGGCCGATAATAGTTTGATCAGCAATTGCGGCAGCAATATTATTTTAAGTTATGGTGGTGTTTATAATTTTACACACTGCACCGTAGCGGCTTACTCAAATAATTATCTTAACCATAAAAATCCCGTGCTTAATGTAAATAATTTTTCTCAGCAACCAGGCGGCACTTTAACTGCCGGTTTAAATGCCGTTTTCCGCAACAGTATTTTTTGGGGCGATAATGGCATTGTAACAAATGAAGTAGTTGTTAACAAACAGGGTGCAAATCCTTTTACTGTTTTATTCGAGAAAAATATTTACAGAGCGCTTACTGATCCTGCCAACAGCACTTTATCTGGTAATATTAAAAATGCAGATCCGGCATTCGATAGCATTAATGTGAATAAAAGCATATTCGATTTCCGGGTTACAAAAAATGCTTTCGCTCCCGGAATAAATACGGGGGTATTAACCGGCTTTTTAAAAGACCTGGATAATAAAAACAGGAATATGGGAATACCGGATATGGGCTGCTATGAAAAGCAGTAACCTATCGTTGTCTCTGACGAAGATGGATTAGTTATCAGTCTTTGACTCTTTTGCTAATACTTGTTATAAATTATAAAAATATTTTGAACAATAATTCATTTAAACCGTTAATATAAAAAAAATAAAAATTACCATGATAAAATTGATAGCAATCAGTACCATCCTGCTTTCATGCACATTGCAGGCAAATAATAAAATTACAGCAACCGAAACAGAACAGGTAAGCAGCATTACTACAAAATCCATCTACGATTTTAAAGTAGAAGGCCTGGAAGGCGGTACCATTGATTTTTCTAAATTCAAAGGTAAAAAAATATTAGTTGTAAACACTGCAAGTAAATGCGGATACACTCCCCAATATGAAGGACTTGAAAAATTATACGAAACCTATAAAGACAAATTGGTTATCGTTGGTTTCCCTGCAAATAATTTTGGAGGACAGGAACCCGGCACCAATACCGAGATACAGGAGTTTTGTAAAAAAAATTACGGCGTTACCTTTCCGATGGCTGCCAAAGTTTCTGTAAAAGGAGATGATACGGCGCCAATTTTTAAATGGCTTTGCAGCAAAGCAGAAAATGGGGTGTTGGATGCTGAAATAAAATGGAATTTTGGAAAATTTTTACTGGATGAAAAAGGAAATCTCTTGCAATATTTTCCCAGCAAGGTTACGCCAATGAGTGAAGAGATCACAAGTAAATTATAGGTAGCGAAAAAATATTTAAAAAAGAACACAATTATTTTGTTGTGTTCTTTTTTAGTTTTACATTTGTTTTAGTAATCATTATATCCCGACTTTTTAAGTAAGAAAAACAGAAGTTCCAAAATTTCGAACTTGACGCAATTCATGTTATGAATTTGAGATTATAGGTATTTCAAGCCTGTTGTCTCCTGGTAATTCTGTTTTATTTAATAAACTTTAAAAGTTATGATACCAATCCTAAAAACATCTGGTTTATTGCCAACTGGCATACACCCTGCAACTTGGGATGAATTAGTTGAAAAATTTGGATTGAATGACCACCGGTTAAAATTACTTAAAGGGCTAAAGAAAGGATTAAATCTTTTGCATCAATATGGTTGCACTGAAGCTTGTATTGATGGTAGTTTTGTAACCAGCAAACCTTTTCCAAATGATGTGGATGTATGTTATGATAACATCTACATGAACTGGAAAAAGTTTATAAAAGAACAACCCGAATTTAATGATATAAAGAACGGGAGTAAGACTCAAAAAGAGAAATACCAATCAGAGTTTTACGCTTACAATGCTTTTGAGGATAGCATTTTACAGTTTTTCCAATTCGACAAGGATCACAATCTCAAGGGAATTGTGAAATTAAATTTAATTGAAGTTTTTTATGATCAAGAACGAAAAACAATATAATACCTCAAAAAAAAGACTGGCCGAATTTGAACTTAATATAGCCACAAAACAGCCCAAAGTTTTACCTAACAGCAAAGAAGAGGGGGCTTTAAATTCCCTTATCCGTATTAAGAATGATATTAAAGAAGAGATAAAACAATATGAAAGCCTGAAAAATAAAGGTATTCCATTAAGGCGTAAAGTTTCTGTTGCGCAACTCCCAAACATATTGATAGAACACAAAATTGCCAAAGGGCTTACACAAAAACAATACTCTGCCATCCTTGGCATTAAAGAACAGCAATTGCAACGTTATGAAGCAGAGAATTACGGCTCTGTTAGCTTTAGCAGGCTTTTACATTATCTTGAAAAAGCTAATATAAAAATAAATGTAGCTGTTGAATAATGCCCTGCTTCTGAGTTTTCAACTCAACCCACTTCAACTATCTTTGCACCCATGCAATTCCAATCCATCACCGGGCAAAAAGAAACAAAAGAACAACTGGTACAAATGGTACAGCACAACCGCCTTAGCCATGCCTTATTGTTTTTAGGCAAGGAAGGAAGCGGCGCTTTGCAACTGGCACTGGCATTTGCACAATATATTGTCTGCCAATCGTCAGGCGGCAAACGTGAATCGTCAGTACCAGAACCTTCATTATTTGGAGAGCCTGAACCAGCGCCAACGATCAACGATCAACGATCAGCGATCAACGATTCCTGCGGAGTTTGTGCCGCCTGCAAAAAAGCAAACGAACTTATTCATCCAGATATACATTTTTCTTATCCTGTCATTACAAGAAAACCAGGTGAAAAACCCATCAGCACCGATTTTATAAAAGAATGGCGGGAGTTTATTGTACAAAATCCTTACGGCAATGTGTACGATTGGCTGCAATTTATTGGCGCCGAAAACAAACAGGGCAATATTACCGCACATGAGTGCAACGACATCATACGCAAACTAAGCCTTAAAAGTTTTGAAAGCGAGTACAAGATCCTCATCTTATGGATGCCCGAATTCCTGGGCAAGGAAGGCAATAAATTATTAAAACTAATTGAAGAACCGCCGCCAAACACCCTGTTTATTTTGGTTGCAGAAAATGAAGACCTGATTCTGCCCACCATACTATCCCGTACCCAACTTGTAAAAATCCCTTTACTTATCAACCTGGAAGTAGAGGCAAGCCTTGAACTGAATGCAGGCGTTAAAATGGAAAAAGCACAACAAATTGCTGCCCTTGCCGAAGGCAATTACCGCGAAGCATTACAATTATTGCAACATGCCGATGATGATTGGGAAGTAATGCTGCGGGAATGGCTGAATGCCATCATCCGAACCGGGCCGGTTGCACAGGTAAAGTGGATTGACGATACCGCCAAACTGGGCAGGGAAAAACAAAAACAGTTCCTCAAATATTTTATTCACCTGCTGGAAGACGCGGTAAGATTGAGAGTAATGGACTCTACTAACAACGATCAACCAACAACGGCCAACGATTTTGCCAGCCGCCTGAATAAACTCTGCGACCTCAGCCAACAGGAAGCAATCATCAACGAATTAGACAAAGCCAGCTATTATATTGAGCGTAATGCCAACGCCAAAATGCTCTTTCATGCCCTT
>JANNYY010000133.1:0-1779 GCA_031410355.1 Chitinophagaceae bacterium
CTGGTTTCGTAACGGGTTGTGCCGCCGGGGTAGCCGTAGATCATGGCAAAATCACCATCTTTAAAACCTTTAATACTTACAGGTAAAAAATATTTTGGTTTCATGGGTACATTGCCGGCATTGTATGCTACAGGCTTTCCGTCTTTGCTGGTATAAACACGAAACACCGAAAAATCACCTGTATGGCGTGGCCACTCCCAGTTATCGGTATCGCCGCCAAACTTACCTACACTCTCAGGAGGTGCGCCCACAAGGCGTATGTCTCTGTAAGTCTTATACACGTACATAATATGCTGGTTGCCTTTGTACATACTGTACACACGCCCCGCCAGCTCATTTTCCTTATCAGCAACTTTATCGGTAATAGATTTATAAACTTCAGTAATTTTTTTAACCCTGTCGGCCCAGGTCAAACCTGTTAACTGATCTTCTACTTCTTTGGTAACATCTACAATGCGGTCTAAGAACTGAACCGTTAGGTTACTTTTTATTTCCTGGTCTTTATTATAGGCATAAAAACCATCTTGTAAATAATTGTGTTCAACCGTACTTGCTCCGGAAATAGCTCCATAACCGCAGTGGTGGTTTGTAAATATCAACCCCTGGCTGCTTACAATTTCGCCGGTGCATCCACCGCCAAAAATAATAATAGCATCTTTTAACGACGACTTGTTGATGGAGTACAATTGCTCTTTGGTAAGTTTTAAACCTTTTTTTACCATGTCGGCATAAACCTGCTGGCCCAGCAACATGGGTAACCACATGCCTTCATCGGCCTGTGCCTTAAACAGGCTGAGCGAAAGCGAAACTAAAATTAAAATCTTCTTCATATAGCTTTGTTTTTTGAGAAACAAATTTAATGATTAATTGCTTACCTCACCCCCTTCCCCTCTCCAAAAGAGAGGGGCGGTACATTTTACCATATCCTGGCATTTTATCTTCCACATCAAAATTGTAACTTAATTAAGCATTAAACCAATCACTAAAACCTTTTTGCAAAACATGATCTTCGCTTTATTCTTCCAGTTCCCTTTCCTTTGGAGAGGGGTTGGGTGAGGCTTCTTTTCTTTATCTTTGCCCTTTAACCTTATAACTGCAGATGCCGCTATTTGATATTAAGCTTCCAAAATCTATTGCCCGGGCACTCAATATTCCAATAAGTAACCCCCGGAGCCAGCAAATTAAAGTGCTTAAAAAACTTTTAAAAAAAGCAAGGTTTACCGAATTTGGCCAGCGTTACCGTTTCGATGAGGCTTTAATGAGCAATCATCCTGGTAAAACATTCCAGCAAAATGTTCCAACATTCGACTACAATAAAATGTATGATGCGTGGTGGTATAAAGCCAAAGAAGGGAGTCCGGATGTATGCTGGCCGGGTGTTGTAAAATATTTTGCACTCAGCAGCGGCACCAGCGATGCTACCAGCAAATTTATCCCCATTACTAAAGATTTAATAAGAAGCAATACCGTTACCAGTTTTAATCAATTGCTGAGTTTAACCAAATACGAAAATATACCCCGGAGTTCGGTAGGTAAAGGCTGGTTGTTTTTAGGTGGCAGTACACAATTACAAAAAGGACCTACTTATTTTGCAGGCGACCTTAGCGGTATCCAGCAAAAAAATATTCCTTTTTGGTTCCAGGGGCTTGGTTTGTATAAACCCGGTAAAAAAATTGCCAAAGAAAAAGACTGGTCAAAAAAATTAGAAGAAGTTGTAAACAATGCCCCTAACTGGGATATTGGTTTTATTGTGGGCGTGCCCGCCTGGCTGCAGTTGTG
>JANNYY010000134.1:0-4525 GCA_031410355.1 Chitinophagaceae bacterium
GTACCAGTTGCCGGTGCTTTTATATACGGTTGCTTTCATTTGATGCGAATTTCACGAATTAAAACGAATTACACTAATTGAGTGATTTTTGCCTTTACACCAACTATTACAGGTGAGAAAAAATATTAGAAGGGTAATAATTGAAAATCAGTTTGGATAAGTATATGTTTCTTTATTAACCCTTTTTTAAGTGTGTTGTAGCTGATTCGCCTGCGTGACCCTGGTAACCTGTATGCAAGAGTACCCCTATGTAAGGTAATCTGCAGTTTAACCGGGGGGTTGCTCAATAACCATGCATTTCGGATATCCTGCAAGCCAACATTTAACCCCGGATGAAAATATTTGATGATATGCTCTTCAACCATGATTTTTTTTCTATAAATTTAAAAAAGATTTGGGTACAATTTAACCTTGATATTCAATATAAATATGTACCCGGAGTTGCGTATATTTATGAGTTGAACTAACATCGCCTATACAGGCGCTGAGTTTTAGATTTTGTAAATTGTAGGATTATTTTTTAATCTTAAAATTTACACATCATGGAAAAAAAACGTTGAGCCTGCAAGCCGTTGCAGCATTAGAAAAGACCAATCAGTATTTATCCATTGGCTATTACAGCCCACTCACTATCCGTAATTATCTTGCTGAGCTTCGTTATCTCTTTGTTTATTATGCCGATGTAAATCCTGTTGATTTTACAGAAGATATGATCATGCAGTATTTGCTTTATTTGAGTAAAACACTTGGATGCAGCCGGGTTAAATGCAAGATGGCTGCACAAGGCATCTCTTTCTTTATGCGCCATGTAGCAAAGCGCCCTTATGTAATTCCTTCGGTTATCTATCCCAGGCCAACCGGCAAACTGCCTGCGGTAATGTCTGCTTCCGAAATAAAATCACTGATTGATGGAGTTGTAAACATTAAGCACCGCACTATTTTAATGATGCTTTACAGTACCGGCATGCGCATTAGTGAAATAGCCAACTGCAGAATTGCTGATATTGACAGCACAAACATGCGCATCAAAATAGTACAGGGCAAAGGAGCCAAAGACCGGTTTACCATTTTATCGCAACAGGTATTACTGGAGCTAAGAGCCTATTACATTATTTACAAACCAAAAGAATACCTCTTTAATGGGGACAAGCCGGGCAAAGCATACAGCGTACGCAGCATACAGCACCTCATGCAAAAAGCATTAATAAAAATAGGGCTTGATAGTAAGAACTATACCATACATACCATTCGCCACAGCTTTGCAACCCATCTGGTAGATAACGGAACCGATCTACATACGCTAAAAGAATTACTTGGGCACCGCAGTTTACAAACCACCATGCAGTATATGCACCTGACCTCAAAGCGGATTAAAAATATTGTAAATCCTTATGATGCCTTAATGCAGGAAGAAGAAGAAAACAACATCATTAACAAAAATAAAAAATGATGTGTCATGTTATCTTATACAGCGCCCCGGGCTACCCTGCAGCAGTTGTTGCAAAGTCATCCGTTACCTGTTCATAAAAATGTGCATGTTGGTAACGTGTTACAACGTATAAAAACATGCCGTACAGCAGCATTGGGCTATCATGTGTATCAATGCACTGATGAAGATTGTGGTCATTTAAAATATCAATACCATAGTTGCCGCGACAGGCATTGTCCTAATTGCGGAGCCATAAAAAAGCAGCAATGGATAGAAGCACGTATACAGGAACTGTTACCGGTAAAGTACTATCATGTAGTTTTTACAGTACCCCATGAGTTGAACAGTTTGATAATGGGACACCGAAAAATTTTGTACAAACTGCTCTTTGATGCATCGGCACAAACACTGCTTACCTTTGCAGCAGATGAAAAATACCTGGGTGCTACACCCGGCATCATCAGCGTACTACACACATGGGGGCAGCAGTTGAGCTTTCATCCGCATATACATTGCATTGTAAGTGGTGGGGGAATTACTGATGATAATGCATGGAAACCTGCAATAAAAAACGACTGGCGTTTTTTATTTCCCGTTAAAGCAATGAGCATTGTTTACAGAGCAAAGTTTTTACAGGCTTTACAACAACTGATTACAAAAGCAGAGGTAACCTTACCCAATGAAACAGACAGCAAACAACTGTTTAATTTACTTTATCAAAAAAATTGGGCAGTGTATGCCAAAGCTCCCTTTGGCGGCCCACACGCAGTGATTGAATACCTGGGCAGATACACGCATAAAGTAGCCATTAGCAATCACCGGATATGCAGTATTAACGAGCAGCAGCAAACCGTAACTTTTGATTATAAAGATTATGCTGACCAAAGTAAACAAAAGCAAATGACACTTACTGCCGATGAGTTTATACGCAGGTTTGAGCAGCATATATTGCCCAAAAGGTTTACCAAAATAAGAACATACGGGTACCTGGCCAACAGAAACAGGCAACAGCGCATTAATGAAGTACTGCAAAAAATGAAACTGCCATTACATAAAGCACTGGTAAAAATACCATTGCAATTGTTTATGGCAGAAAAATACGGCATTGATATAAACGAGTGTCCCTGCTGCAAAAAGAAAACAATGCAACTGGTAAAAGTATTTTATCCATGGAAACATGCCGATGATGGATGATTAAAATGCAGGCGGTTGTTCTTAAGGCAAATTACAGGCAACGATATAAAGCGTAATGGGATTAGTATATCCGGAAAATAAAAAATAACGAAGAAATAAGGAATTACAAAACCTAAAACATAATTTTAAGAGAGCAAACCGGGATGGGGGTATTGAAAGATTAAAGCAGGGAACCGGTTAAAACCAGAAAACCCAGTAAAAAAAAAGCAAATAGAAAACAATAACCCGATACTTTCTTCCCTATAGGTAAGCTTACGGCGACATCAGTCAACTCAAAAGTATACCGCAATGCCCCCGTTAAGAGTATTTAAATGCGGGGCGTTTTTAGGGGGCTTTGCGGATACTTTTCTATATGTTGTGCGTCACTTTAAACAGACATTGCGTTTAACAATCTACATATCGACAATTATCACTGCGACACTTCTTTTAGGGTTTAGACTTTTAACTAATCCTGTTACCATAACAGGACACTTAAAGAAAAATCCAAAAGACAATTCTGCATTTATTGACAGAGTAATGGTATTTGTAAAAGGTGACAATAAAATATTAGCAAAGGTTTTGACTAACGAAAAAGGTGACTTTGAAATAACCTTTGTTCCTCAAAAAGAAAAATCGTTTGACTTTTATTGTACTGGTTTGGGTTTAGACACATTATTAATTTCATCAGTGACAACTTTTGAAAGTGACACACCCGAAATGACATTTTATATTCCTGGACTAATAAAACGAAATTCGTTAGGCAAGGCTCTTTGTCCAATATGCAAACGGGCTGACAAGGTTTATAAAATTCAATATGGTGACGCACCTGTTATGACAAGGCGTATTAGCAAAACTGGCGACACAACTTACAGCCCAATTTATAAAGGTACTTATCAGGAAAGTTGCATTGTTGGACCAGCTAAGTTTTATTGTGACAGGGACAAAGCAAAATTTTAGCGTTCACTTTTTGTCGGTGGACAAAAAGCGAACGCACAACATTGGTATTGCTGCAAGTGGGGCTGGACGTTGAAACTTCGGCTGTTTGCATCGCTGTACTTTAGTTCGGGCAGACGAATAGCTATGTGGCTTTTTGTTGTTAACTTCAACTTTATATTTTCAATTGGGCAGCGGTTCCGGGCTGGACGTTATAAAATATCCCACCTGCAGCAATACCTGCCCGTTGGGCGTCACTTTAGAGCGACAGCTCGTTAAATAAGAACCATCCAACAAGACTAAATTTGTCGTATTTTTGAATTATGATAAAAAAGCCACTTTATACTATCGGACACGGCAATAGAAAGTCGGAGGACTTTCTTGCTTTGCTGAAAGAATTTGGCATTGAATACCTCATTGATGTTCGTTCTCAACCCTATTCCAAATTCAATCCCCAATACAATCAAAATGAACTTAAATTCTTTTTAGAGCGTAACGGAATAAAGTATGTCTTTATGGGCGACAATATTGGTGGAAGACCCAAAGACACATCTTGCTATGACAGTGAAGGAAAAGTTGACTATGAAGCAGTAAAGACAAAAGAGTTTTTTATTAACGGTATTGACAGGCTGAAAACAGCTTATAACAAAGACATCAATGTTGTAATTATGTGTAGTGAGAGCAAACCCTGCGAATGCCATAGAAGCAAACTCATTGGAAGGGTTTTAAACACAGACAATATTATTTTAAAGCACATTGACGAAAACGGGAAAGTTAAAGACCAAGCAACTGTAATAAACGAACTTAATAAAGGGCTTTCTGCAATTGATTTGTTCGGTAACCCTATAAACGTTACATCAAGAAAAGCCCTTTATTAAGTTCATTTATTACAGTTGCTTGGTCTTTAACTTTTCCGTTTTCGTCAATGTGTTTTAAAATAATATTGTCTGTGTTTAAAACCCTTCCAATGAGTTTGCTTCTATGGCATTC
>JANNYY010000135.1:0-18596 GCA_031410355.1 Chitinophagaceae bacterium
TTTAGGTAGTGCTATGTTTCATGATTTGTTAACCTGGTTGCTTTTTACCGGCGCTGTTTTAGCTGTTAAATATAAACCTGGGACTATAATAAAACTGTCTGCTACTGTAGCCTTTATTTTGCTGGCAGTAATAATACAACAATTAAAAGTGGATTACAGGATAAATACCGCACAAAAAGGTGAGGAAGCCGGTATCGATACATACGCCAGAACTTTTAAGCAAAAAGAGGAAACCAATTCTATTTTTGATTTTGAGAGCCTTGCAACAAGTAATGTTAGAATTAATCAAGGGTATATTATTTCCAATATCATGTTTACCGTTCCTGTACGAATACCTTTTGCAGATGGCACGGAGCTGTTACAAATTTTAGAAGCTGCTTTTTTACCAAGAATTATCGCACCAAATAAACTCACTGCGGGCAATCAGGAAATATTTAAAAAATATACGGGAATGCAGCTAAGTAGATTAACATCAATGGGTTTAAGTTCATTGGGCGACGCTTATATAAATTTCGGAATTTTTGGTGGCTGTATTTTCATGTTTATTTTAGGCTTGTTTTACAGTGAAGTATTAAAAGCTTTCAAAAAAAATAGTCATTCATTTCCTGTGTTAATGATTTTTACTCCCCTTGTATTTTATTACCCTATAAGACCTGACTGTGAATTGCAAACAATTCTGGGGCATCTTGTAAAATCATGTTTTTTAATTTTTGTCATTATGCAGTTTTGGCAAAAAATTTTTAGAACCAGTCCCGGAAATAGTTGACAAGCATAATTATAGTTTACGATTACTTTTACCCTGCCTACAAGGCTGGTGGCCCTGTACAATCACTAACCAACCTGGTTGTAATTTTAAAAAAACATATCAATTTTGTCATTTGCGGTGCTGTTGATTTACATTCAAAAACTAATTTAGGAGGAATCAGCACTAATGAATGGTCAACAATAAAATTACCACCATCTGATACCCAATTAAATGTTTGGTATGCAGTTAAGCTTAACAAAGCTATATTTTCAAAATGCCTGCAGGATGTTTCTCCTGCTGTTGTGTATTTAAACGGCATGTTCTCTTTCCGTTTTGTAATTATTCCTTTACTAACAATTGATAAATCTAAAATCAAAATAGTACTATGCCCAAGGGGCATGTTGCAAAACGGAGCATTAGCTGGTAAATCACTGAAGAAAAAATTATATATAGCTGCACTTAAATTCTCGGGCCTTGTTAAAAATATAGACTGGCATGCCACCAATGCCGAAGAGGAGCAGGATATAAAAAGCGTATTTGGTAACAAGGCTAATGTTATTGTTGCTCCCAATATTCCCAAATCACCGGTCAATAAAATTACCAGATCCGAAAAAGCAACAGATCAATTACGGTTAATTTATTTATCATTAATTGCGGAAAAGAAAAACCTGCTGCAGGTTATTGAACTTGTAAATAAATTGGCAGCAAATGTTACGCTGGATATTTATGGTCCGGTTAAAGATGCAGCCTATTGGAAAAAATGTGAGCAGGCAATTGCAACGAGTAATGGTAAAATAAAATATATGGGTGACCTGCGGCCAGAACAGGTGCAGGATACTTTTGCTAAATACGATGCTTCCATTATTTTAACAAAGGGTGAAAATTTTGGCCATGCTTTATATGAGAGCCTGAGTGTTGGCCGCCCGCTTATCACCAGTTTTTTTACGCCATGGAATGACCTGGAAGAAAAAAAAGCCGGGTGGAATCTTGATATTTCAAATACTGATGATTGTATTAAAAAGTTGGAAGTAATTGCAAGTATAGATAATGATTCATTTAATGTGTATTGCAATGGTGCATATGAACTGGCAAAGGGTTACTATGCTGAATCGGCTGATTTGAGTAATTATCATAAACTGTTTGGGTAATGTGCTGATATGCTAATGTGCTGATGTGCTAATGAAGGAGGCAAAAGGTTCAATATTTTTTTAAAGGGTGGTTGAAGGTCAGTGAGCAGTTGGCAGCATTGAGTATGATATTTACGGGCCGGTAAAGGATAAAAAATATTGGAACGAATGTGTCGCATTGATAAAAAAAATGCCGGCAAATATTACAGTGAATTATCACGGAGATATTGCGCCCGATAAAATTGTGGATGCACTGGCAGGTAATCATGTTTTTATTTTACCGAGTAAGAGCGAAAATTTTGGCCATGCTATTTATGAGGCATTAAGTGCGGGAAGGCCGGTTATTACGAGTTATGCAACTCCCTGGAATAACCTTGAAATGGCAAAGGCTGGAATGAATGTTTCAACTGATGACATCATAGATATAGTGAATGCTATTGAGTTTTTTGCAGGCATGGGACAGGAGGAATTGGAGGAATGGAGTGGGGGAGCGAGGAAGTATGCAGAGGGTACGGTGGATGTGGAGGCGATTAAGAGGCAGTATGAGGAGATGTTTAGCTAAGAGGAATAAAGAGAAAAGGAGAAAAAATGTGCTAATATGCTAATGTGCTAATATGCTAATGAAGAATGCAGCAGGCAGTGGGCAGTAGGCATTGGGCAATGATCCACGCCAGGGCGGGATAAGGTGTGCAAAAAACAAGGCACAATATAAACATGACCTTTTATGGAATTTTGATATGATGACGTTGAAAGAATTGGAATTATTAATACAGGAAGGGGAAGGCTACAACGTTGAGTATAAACAGTCTTTCCCTTCCAAACTTAGTGAATTAGCAACTGAGTTATGTGCTTTTGCCAATGCTAATGGCGGGGTATTACTGATAGGAATAGATGATAAACAGCAGGTTGCCGGAATTACGCTGGACAATGCACAGCGATCAAGGATCCAGGATGTAATTAAACTGATTGATCCCCCGCTGCACATACAGGTTTCGGAACATACAATAAATGAAAAGAGCATACTTTGTTTTGAATGCACTGCCGGAGAGCAAAAACCCTATGCTGTTTCAGGAAGTATTTATGTTCGTAACGGTCCTAATTCACAAAAGATAACTTCTATAGAGCAGATGCGAAGCTTTTTTCAGCATTCGGATAGTATTTTTTTTGATACGGCACCCTGTTCCGCTTTCAAATATCCCGAGGCCTTCGATTTTGTTTCTTTACAGGAATATACCAGGAAAGCGGGCATTACAGTAAATATTGAGGAAAGCAATTTACTGGATAATCTAAGGCTCACTACCGCTGATAAACAATTAACCAATGCAGGTGTATTGTTTTTTGCGAAGAACGTACAAAGTTATATTGACCATGCAACTATCCGGTGTGTACTTTTAAAAGGTACAGATAAACGTTATATTCTTGACAGCAAAGAAATTACCGGTAATCTTGTGCTGCAATATGAGGAAGCCTTAAAATATATTATTTCTAAATTAAATTTGCGATATGAAATAGAAACTCAGAAAGGTGGCCCAAGAAAAGAATTACTTGAAATTCCGGAAACTGTTTTTAGGGAAGCATTGGTAAACGCCCTTTGTCATAGAAGTTATTACGAAAGAGGAGCCGTAATTATGGTGGAGATATACGATGACCGGGTAGAAATTAGTAATCCCGGAGGATTGATCAGCCTCATTACCCCACAGGAATTTGGAACAAAAAGCTTTTCAAGGAATCCTTTAATATTTGGTTTAATGCAACGTATAGACCTGGTTGAAAAAGCAGGATCAGGGATCAGGCGTATGCGGGATGCTATGAAAGAAGCCAACCTGTTAGAACCTAAATTTGAAATGGGCGGCTTTTTTACCGTCATCTTCTACCGCCCGATGGTTTTTGAAAAATGGTTAGAGGGTTGGGGGTTACATTTAAGCGCTCCACTAACTAAAATATTATTGGCAATTCATGACGAAGGAAGGATCACAAAGGCTGAATTATCGGGTATTACCGGGCAAGGGAAAACTTCAACAGATAATCATATCAATAAGCTGCGAAACCTGGGTCTACTTACAAGAGAAGGATCAGACAAGTCGGGAAGCTGGTTAATTAACCAGTTACCTCCGCCGGCAGAATGATTTTGAGGCGGTAAAATGGATAGTAAAGTGGGTAGTAAAAAATAGCGGCTAACTTATTTATATGGTTACACTATATTTAAAAACCCTGTATGGTAAAGGATTACAGGCAAATATAATTTACCGTTTACATACCCGCCTGTGGCGTGTGGGTAGTAAAGCGGGTAGTAAACCTGGCAGGTCATGAACAAATGCATTTCTTTTATAAAACCAGTCCTGACCGGTAAATATGCTAATCCACGCTTAAGGCGGGACAAGTTATGCTAATGTGCTAATATGCTAATGAAGGTAGCAAAGGACTCAATTATTTGTAAAGGGTAGGTGGATGATGGGAAAGAAGCGATGGGCAAAGGATTATTTGGCATCAGGCAGCGACAACCGATTCTACAAATCATTCGGGAGCCTTCAGAAAAGTGTGTAGAAGAAATAATTGCAGACGGGTTAGGTAGAAACGATTTAGGGGGAATAAAAAAAATAAATGTAAATTTACTTAATAATACAAGTGTATATGTCTTTAGAATTATTGAGCAGAATTACTATTGATCCGGAAATATGTCACGGCAAACCAGTTATTCGGGGGTTAAGGTACCCCGTGAACGCTATGTTGGAATTATTGGTTTCAGGTATGACGATGGAAGAACTACTGATTGATTATCCTGATCTTGAAAAAGAAGATTTCCTGGCCTGTATTGAATATGCCGCTAAACTAACACAGGTAGGCAGTATTTATAAAATAGCATCGTGACTTTTATTATTGATGTGCAATTACCTAAAGCATTAGCTCAATTTTTAGCAACCTGGGGTATGATGCTGTTCATACACTTGACCTTCCGGAACAAAACAGAACAACTGACCGGACCATCATAGATATTTCCATTAACAACGCCGGGTTGTTATTTCCAAAGACAGTGATTTTGTGGAATCTTTTTTTGTAAATGGCTTACCAGAAAAGTTATTGCTGATAAAAACTGGCAATATTACCAATAACGAGCTCCTCAAAATTTTTGAATTACATATTGCTTTTATTTGTGAAAGCCTGGGCAAATCTTCTTTAATAGAAGTTACTAAAACTGAAATCGTAATTCACGAATAAATGTAATTATCTTTTTTACCCATAGGCCTGGTTAAGTGCTTCACTAATGTTTTAATATACCCATGAAAGGTGCAGGGAGTAATTTTATAAACAAACGCATCTTAATTTATCTCGTAAAATTTATTGGGGGGTTTTGTTTTTTTTATTACGGTACATTGGCTATCATTGGGCTATCTTCTCCTGTTGGGTATTACAGCGGCTTTGTAGATAAGTACCTTAATTTTATTCCGGCATTCAGAGATAGTTTATTAAACGCTTCAAAATATTTTTTGGCGCTGTTTGGATATGAGAGTTTCCAAAGTTCGCCAACACAACTGCGGATGGTTGGCGGAAGCGCTGTTAACCTGGTGTATAGCTGCCTGGGATACGGGTTAACCAGTTTTTGGCTGGCTTTTGTTTTTGCCAATACCGGAAGCTGGAAAAAGAAATTGTTGTGGATGATGGGCGGGGCCGTGGTTTTGTATATCATCAATGTAATACGCATTAGCCTGGTATTGCTGGCAGCAAGCAAACACTGGAAATACCCGCTTGGATGGGACCACCATACCTGGTTTAATATTGCAGCGTATGGGATGATCTTTTTGATGATCTGGTTTTACGATAAAAGTGGCAGGGAAGGAAAATAAACACTACGAAATAGAGGTTGATTTTTCACTGCGTGAAAAAGCCACAAAGACACGAAGACACTAAGGTTTTTCACTTCGTGAAAAAATATGGCCTCCATTAGGTTGCTGTGGACAAAGCCAAGACGGTGCTAAGAGTAATTCGAAGAATTATGCTTTTCCTTTGTGTCTTGGTGCCTTTGTGGTAAAAATGATAATCCGAAGGATTTATTTATTCCTGCTTCGCAGTAAAATATAGCCACAATACACGAAGGCACAAAGGGTAATTCATCGAATTCCTTTTTTCTTCGGCAACCAGCTTCCAGGGTAAAGATTAACATTATTAGATTGATTTTTATGTATCCACAATTATCACAAAAAGAAGAGCAATTAGGAAAAGAAATAGTAGAAGCTGCATATAAAGTACATAGAGAATTAGGCCCCGGCTTGCTGGAGAAAATTTATGAAGCTTGTTTTTGTTATGAACTGGGGAAAAAAGGAATTCCTTATAAGCGTCAATGTGAACTTCCCATTTTTTATGACGGACAGAAACTTAATGAAGGATTGGTAATGGATGTATTGATTGATGAGTTGGTGATTTGCGAATTAAAATCTGTTGAAATAATGAATGCATTGTGGAAAGCTCAGATCATCAGTCACCTTAAATTAACAAAATTAAGATTGGGATACTTGATAAATTTTAACGTTCCCCTTATCCGTGACGGTTTAAGAAGGTTTGTGGTTTAGTGAGGTAAATTATTCCTTAAAAATGGTTTACCATTTTCCTTAGTGCCTTAGTGTCTTAGTGGCAAAATAATAATCCGAAGGATTAATTATTCACTGCGTGAAAAAAATATAGCCACACTTCGGCAGGCTCAGTGCAGGCTCCGGCACAAAGACACGAAAGGTAACTCTTCAAATTAAGTTTCTCCTTTCAAACCTGACAACCATTAGATAGTATACTGATCAGCCTCTAAACTTAACGACCTTTAAATTTTTAAATTTTGATCATACTTGGAATTAATGCATACCACGCCGATTCTTCAGCAGCCATTTTTGTAAATGGGCAGATGATAGCGGCCATTGAAGAGGAAAGATTTAGGCGGGTAAAACACTGGGCCGGATTTCCTGAACTGGCCATTGCTTTTTGTTTGAAAGAAGCAGGCATTGGTTATGCCGATGTGGATCATTATGCCATTGGGCGTGACCCGAAAGCAAAGTTTTTTAAGAAATTAATTTATTTAGCTAAAAACCCGGGAGGTAGTTTTGCGGCTGTTAAGGACAGGTTGAAAAACAGTAAAAAAGTATCTTCAATTGATCAGGAACTGTCACGCCTTTCCGGCTTACCGGCCAATACTTTTACCGGTAAAATAAAACAGGTAGAGCATCACCGCAGCCATATTGCCTCGGCTTTTTTTGCTTCGCCTTTTGATAAAGCTGCCTGCCTTACTATTGATGGATCGGGTGATTTTACAACTACTATGACCGCCGTTGGCAATGGCAATGAGATAACGGTGCTGGATTCGGTGGATTTTCCGCACAGTATCGGCATTTTTTATACAGCTTTCACACAGTTGCTGGGTTTTCCGCATTATGGCGATGAATATAAAGTGATGGGCATGGCGCCGTACGGCAGTCGGCAGTGGGCAGTGGGCAATGGGCAGTTGGCAGTTGGCAGTGGGCAAGAGGAAGTACGCAATGGGCAGTTGGCGGTGGGCATTGTGGAGGATTCAGTTGGTAGTGGGCAGGGGGCAGTTGGCAGTGGGCAGTTGGCAGTTGGCAGCGGGCAGTGGGCAGTGGGCAGTGGGCAAGGCGCAGTTGGCAGTGGGCAGTTGGCAGGGGACAGTGGGCATGGCTTAATGAGTAAACTTGAGAAGGTGGTTAAACTTACTGACGATGGGTTGTTTAAGCTGGATCTTTCTTATTTCAGAACGGGTACACAGGGAATAATAACGTATGGGGATAATAATATGCCGGTGGTGGCGGCGCTGTATAGCGAAAAAATGATTGAAGTATTTGGAGCGCCCCGCAAAAAAGATGAGCCTTTAACGCAGTACCATAAAGACCTGGCTGCTTCAGTTCAGGCATTTACCGAAAAAATAATTTTTCACCTGCTGGAAAACCTGCATAAAAAAACCGGGCTGGACAATGTTTGTATTGCAGGTGGCGTGGCACAAAACAGTGTGGCTAATGGAAAAATACTGCAGCAAACTTCTTTTAAAAATATTTATATACCCAGTGCAGGGCACGATGCCGGCATCTCTATGGGGGCGGCGCTTTACACACAGCACCAGTTGCTGAAACTGGAACGGCAACCAGCCATACGCTCGGCATACACGGGTAGTTGCTTCAGCAATGAAGCCATCAAAAAAATATTAGATGAAAAAAATATTGGCTATACCGAACTGCCCGATGCGGAGCTGTTTGACCGCATTACAGACCGTATGATCAACGGCGGGGTGGTGGGCTGGTTCAGCGGCAGGGCAGAATTTGGCCCGCGGGCATTGGGTGGCCGCTCCATTATTGCCGATCCCCGGCGCACCGATGCCAAAGAGATATTGAATACAAAAATAAAAAGACGGGAAAGTTTCAGGCCCTTTGCACCCTCCATTTTAAAAGAATATGTGGGAGAGTATTTTGAAGTTACGGATGATGTGCCTTTTATGGAGAAAGTTTTCCCCATCAGAAAAGAAAAGCGGGAATTAATACCTGCCGTAACCCATGTGGATGGTACGGGCAGGCTGCAAACTGTGGATGTCATGGTATCTCCAAGGTATTATGGATTAATAGAAGTGTTTCGTAAAAAAACGGGTATCCCCATATTATTAAACACCTCGTTTAATGAAAATGAACCCATTGTAAATGCACCGGAAGAAGCTTTAGCATGTTATTTGCGAACTAATATGGATATGCTGGTAATGGAAAATATATTGGTGGAGCGTTGAGAAGGAAGTACACGAATTGGTTACACGAATTTAGGTACACGAATTTAGTTACACGAATATAGTTACACGAATTTTGCGAATTACACGAATTACACGAATTATATGAATTACACGAATACTTTGACACGCTCAGTACACGAATTAATACCGGGCTTTTAAAGTATAAATATTATTAAACTAATAAATAATGGGCCTGGATGCAAAAAAGTTTTCTTATTTTGTATTCTTTACCCTTAACACATGAAAGTTACCCTAATTACAGTTACACTTAATTCAGAAAAATTCCTGGAAGATGCTATCCGCTCGGTGAGGGAACAGGATCACCATGATATAGAACATATTATTATAGACGGGGTATCTACAGATGGCACCCTGGCCATTATTGACAAACACAAAGAACATATTGCCAAATGGGTTTCGGAAAAAGACAACAGTATGTATGATGCCATTAATAAGGGTATGAAGATGGCAACCGGGGACATTATAGGCACACTGAACAGTGATGATATACTGGCAAGCCCGGATGTGATCAGCAGTATTGTGGTCATGTTTGAAAAGGAGCAGGTGGATGTGGTTTATGGGGACCTGTTATACGTGGACCAGGAGCATCCGGAAAAAGTGATCAGGAAATGGAAGGGGGGTAAATTCAATATCAATAAATTCCGTTTTGGGTGGATGCCGGCTCATCCTACATTTTATTTTCGTCACAGCCTGCTGGAGAAATGCGGTTATTATGAAACACATTTTTTTACTGCTGCCGATTACGAATTTATGACCCGGTACCTTTTCTATTTTAAAGCCAGTGCAGTTTATATTCCCAAACTGGTAGTAAAGATGCGTATGGGCGGGTTAAGCAATGGCAGTATTCTGCGCCGTTTACGGGCCAACCGCAGGGATTATTTAGCCATGAAAAAAAACAAAGTACCTTTTCCTTTTGTGGTTGCGTTTTTAAAGCCGGTAATAAAGCTGCATCAATATACCAGGGCGGGGAGAATGCGATTTTTTTCGTGAGGCGTGGGCAGTGGGCAGTGGGCAGTGGGCAGTGGGCAGTGGGCAGTGGGCAGTGGGCAGTGGGCAGTGGGCAGTGGGCAAAAAATATTTCGCTTGTAAAGGTACTTAACGGAATAATAAAATATATTATTAATCATCAGGGTGCAAATTGCCAACGCCAATTGTACACAGCCAACTGATTAACATGGGAAGTTATAAAGATTTAGAAGTTTATAAAAAGGCACATGCATTAGCAATGGCAATATTTGAAATCAGTAAATCATTTCCTGCTGAAGAAAAATACAGTTTAACTGACCAGTAAGGAGGAGTTCAAGATCTGTATGTGCTAATTTGGGAGAGGCTTACCGGAGAAGAAAATATCCTGCGCATTTTTTAAGTAAATTAACTGGTAGTGACGCAGAAAATACTGAAACGGAGATATGGATCCAGTTTGCATTTGATTGTTAATACATAAATGAAACAAATTTTCGGGAACTTTCCGAAAAGTCTTCTGAAGTTGGCAGGATGATCGGTTATATGATAAATCATCCTGATAAGTTTTTGTAGAGAAGTGGGCAGTGGGATTTTAGCCACTAAAGTTACATTAACCAATAATAAATCTCAGGGTGTAAATTGCCCACTGCCAACTGCTAACTGCTAACTGCCAACTGCCAACTGATTCAAAAAATGTTTAATTTATTTTCAAAAAAAAGGGCGGGGGAGATCGCAGGAGGTTCTGCGGTTATTGCGACTAAGCTGCCGGTAAGCGTAGATATGCATTCGCATATTTTGCCGGGGATAGATGACGGCTCACCCGATGTGGAAACTTCAGTGCTTTTGGTAAAAGGCCTGTACGACCTGGGCATCAGGAAATGTATTGCCACACCCCACATCATTGGCGACCTGTACCGCAACACAGACGAAACCATTGAACCGGCATTGTACAAACTGCAACAGGCTTGTGCCGCGGCGGCAATACCCATGCAAATAAACGCAGCAGCAGAGTATATGCTGGATGATTATTTTATGGAACTGCTGCGCCAACAAAAGCCATTACGTACCCTGCATAAAAATATACTGCTTACAGAACTACCCTATACATCGGAGCCGGTTAACCTGGATGAAATATTGTTTAATATCATTACTGAAGGCTACCGGCCGGTGCTGGCACATCCCGAGAGGTATTTTTATTTTCACCGCAACTTTGAGGAATACCGGCGGCTGAAAGACCTGGGTTTTATTTTGCAGGTAAATCTGTTATCGCTTACAGGATATTATGGTAAAAGCCCTGCACGTGCTGCCAAATATATGTTAGATGAGGGTTTGGCAGAACTGGTGGGCACTGATCTGCACCACGGGCGGCATTTGACAGCTTTGCAGAGTGCGGAAAATTTGAGGCTGATGCATAAACATGTAGAGGATGCGGGGTTGCAAAACAGGGAGCTGATGGAGTAGGTTTTTTTACATAAAATGATATAAAGAAGAACAGCAGGGATGCTGTTTTTCTTGTTTTCGCCTTTGGCGAAATGGGTTGCCACTGATTTCACTGATTTACACGGATGAGAGATTGCTTCATAATTTTGTTTTTGCGGGCTATGCGTGTGCAGGGCCAGTAGGGTAAAGTCAAAAAGCGGCAAAAAAACAAATGCCTAACTAGTAAAAAACTAGTTAGGCCGCCGATCCTTTTTGAATCAAAAATTGGGATAAAGAAAAATAAATCTAAGGTCTTTTTTTTAGATGAGAAGAGTAAGCTGCGTAAATAAATCCAAATACCCAAGTATACGGTTCGATTTTATCCCAATTTCCAAGTATAAAGTCTAATAAACCAATATACCCGAAGAATAAAAAAGTTAGAGCTGTTATATTAAATAGTATTAAAAATCGAATAACCTTTGAAGCAGTAGTATCTTCTTTTGAATTAAGTTGTACTACTTCTACTGATTTACCATCTAACTTGGATAAAGTTTTAATTTTATAACACCGCTTAACTATTCTCTTTGCTTTCCGTCTGGACAATGTCCACGGAATTTGAAGTTAAATACTTTTTTAAAAGCATTTTTGTCATACGCAAAGATTTTAGATTAAAGAACTAAATACAATATATGGCAAAAAATATACTTTTCAAAAATTAATTTCCCCGGTTTAACCTCAAATAATTTACCTGCTGCTGAACCCGGCAAACACACACATTGGCACAATTATTTCATTCAGGAAATAAGAATGTAATTCCCC
Source organism: Chitinophagaceae bacterium (assembly GCA_031410355.1). GTDB lineage: Bacteria > Bacteroidota > Bacteroidia > Chitinophagales > Chitinophagaceae > Ferruginibacter. Next base: position 11,858 of record JANNYY010000135.1, read on the forward strand.
CTCCGGGAATTGCAAAATGGTTTCACCAAAATAAACAAACCGCTATGCACACAAAAATTATACAGCCGGGATTTGATCACAGGCCCCACCTGCACATTTTAAAGGCATTTGTTATTTTTGCTAACCTGCTGTCTCTTTTCATGTACACATTGCTGCACATTATTTTTTATGATATGCCGTTTGTGCTGCAGGATGAGTTGCTTATTGCATTAAACTTAGCGGCATGGGCAACTGCAATAGCTGTTGCAACCAGTTTTATATTATTTGCCGGGGATGCACTGGTTTATTTTATCCGCCACAGGAAGTACTTTCAGTTTCATCGCAGGGTTCATGTTAAGGACTTATTGGCCAACAGCAATAGCGGCTTGTAACATCCGGCTCAGAACACACAACTGGCCTAAGGATTTGGTGTATATAACAATAAAAAGATTACAGCATCCGTACAGGAAAGTCCACCAGAAAGCAGAAAGAGGTGATCAGTTGTTTTGATCACCTCTTTATTAGTATAAAAAATACTGCTTTTAATTATGCAGATCAAAACGATCAAGATTCATCACTTTATTCCACACAGTAACAAAGTCGTTTACAAACTTCTCCTGGCTATCTGCACAGGCATACATTTCAGCCAAAGCTCTTAATTCTGAGTTTGAACCGAAGATAAGATCCACGCGGCTGGCGGTCCACTTCAATTCGCCAGTTTTTCGGTCACGCCCCTCAAAAAAATCCTGGCCGTGGTTAGTGGCAGACCACTTTGTTCCAAAGTCAAGCAAGTGCACTAAAAAGTCGTTAGTTAATGATTCAATGCGGTTGGTAAAAACACCTGTTCCAGACTTATCAAAGTTGGTGTTTAACACACGCATTCCTGCAACAAGTACGGTAAGTTCAGGTGCCGTTAGCGTAAGCAGTTGTGCTTTGTCAACCAGCATTTCTTCTGCAGAAAATGAGTATTTTGTTTTTGAATAATTGCGAAAGCCATCTGCATTGGGCTCCAGTACAGCAAAGGATTCCACATCGGTTTGCTCCTGTGTTGCATCGGTACGGCCGGGGGTAAAAGGTACTTTCACGTTGTGACCGGCTTTATCTGCAGCCCGTTCAACACCTGCACATCCACCCAATACAATCAAATCGGCCAGCGAAACCAGTTTACCATCGGCCCGGCCATTGTTGAATGCGGTTTGTATTGCTTCCAGCTTTGTCAATACTTCGGCCAATTGAGCCGGGTTATTAACTGCCCAGTCTTTTTGCGGGGCAAGGCAAATGCGTGCTCCGTTTGCACCACCACGTTTATCAGAACCGCGGAAAGTGGATGCCGAAGCCCAGGCTGTTGATACCAGTTGAGAAACAGTTAATCCTGAATTTAACAGGCTGTTTTTTAAGGAGATGATATCGTTGTCGTCAATTAATTTATGATTAACTGCGGGCACAGGATCCTGCCATATCAGTTCCTCTGTTGGTACTTCCTTACCAAGATACCTTACAACCGGCCCCATATCCCGGTGCGTAAGTTTAAACCAGGCACGGGCAAATGCATCTGCAAGCTGATCTGGATTTTCAAAGAAATACCTTGAAATTTTTTCGTAAGCGGGGTCAACTTTTAATGCGATATCAGTGGTAAGCATAAAGGGAGCATGGCGTTTAGCGGGGTTGTGGGCATCCGGTATCAAGCCTTCGCCTGCATTATCTTTGGGTTTCCACTGTTGCGCACCGGCAGGGCTTTTGGTAAGTTCCCACTCATAACCAAAAAGGTTTTCAAAATAATTGTTACTCCATTTTGTGGGGGTTGTTGTCCAGGCACCTTCCAGGCCGCTGGTGATGGTATGTTCTCCGTAACCTGTTTCAAAACTGTTTTTCCAACCCTGCCCCTGTTCCTCAATGCCGGCAGCCGCTGGCTCTTTACCCACATGCTCTGCAGACGCAGCCCCATGTGTTTTACCAAAACTGTGGCCACCTGCTATCAGGGCTACAGTTTCTTCATCATTCATAGCCATACGTGCAAATGTTTCCCGAATATCTTTTGCGGCAGCAAGCGGATCTGGATTTCCATCAGGCCCCTCGGGATTTACATAGATCAAGCCCATTTGCACGGCAGCCAATGGTTTTTCCAAATTACGGCTGTGAATTTTTCCATCTGCATCTTCATCCGACACCAGTACGCCATGATCTTCTTCCACACCAGGAGAACCATTTGCATAACGAATATTTCCACCCAGCCATTCACGTTCAGCACCCCAGTAAACATCTTCCTGTGGTTCCCAAACGTCTGCACGGCCTCCGCCAAAACCAAAGGTTTTAAAACCCATAGATTCCAAAGCGCAGTTGCCGGCAAGTATCATCAGATCGGCCCAGGAAATTTTGTTACCATATTTTTGTTTGATTGGCCAAAGCAGCAAACGTGCTTTATCAAGATTAACATTATCTGGCCAGCTATTTAAAGGAGCAAAGCGTTGTGTGCCGCTTCCCCCGCCTCCTCTTCCATCATGAATGCGATAAGTTCCTGCACTATGCCAGGCCATTCGTATAAAAAAAGGCCCATAATGGCCATAATCGGCCGGCCACCAGTCCTGCGATGTGGTCATCAGCTCAAAAATATCATGCTTCACCGCATCCAGGTCAAGGCTCCTGAATGCTTCAGCATAATTGAACGACGCATCCATCGGGTTTGAAAGAGACGAGTGTTGGCGCAGGATGTTTATTTTTAACTGGTTGGGCCACCAGTCGCGGTTGCTGGTACCGGACCCGGCAGTTTGCTGCTGTTTTGCACCTGGAAAAGGGCATTTGGGCTCATCGTTCACATTATACGATGCTGCGTGTGGGGTTGTGTTATTTTCCATATTATATGTTTGGTTATTTTTTGCTGTTATAAGATCAATAAAGTTAAATCAAATCTGATTGGGCAGTTCCGATAAAAATCATAAGAATGCGTTGCACAAAATTGAATGCAGCAAAAGTGGTCATTTCTTCTATATAAATCAAATCGATATTTTCTATGTTTACATTGATAACATCTATATGTATAAAAATACCGGCAACTGGTATATATTGTAACCGTTAGATACCTGCCCCCATTTTGTAACGGCAGCCGAAAATTGTTTTGAAAAGGCGCAACGTTCTAATCAGCGCTTTTCAAATCCAAAAAAAAAATTATATTGATTTATAATGCTTAACGGGTACCTTACCACCAAACCCTGTTTCGGCAAAAGTTTGTGTGCACGGCGAATTGGGAATTAAACAAACCAACATGCATATAATATATTTAAGCAAATAATATTAACGATGATTTACCTGTTGGCTTCACTCAACCAGTGAAATTGCTTTTCGGCCAGTTGAAAATGACGGGCAGATCTTTTAAGCTCTATAAACAGGGAATCAGTTTTCTGTTTGCCCCAAAGCTGTATGGTATTACTGTCGGGACGCAGGTAATGCAGCGATAATATATTTGTTACGTCCTGCCGGGTCTTTTTAAAATTGATGATTGGCTGCAGCGTATCTACTTCAAAAATAAAATACCCGCGGCCATATCTTCTTCTGAACAGGGTATCACCAGAGTTGATACTGCCCATTTGGTTGTTCTCAAAAATTACATCCTTCCAGCGGATGGTATCGGTCACTAAAGCAGGCAGGGTATCTTTATTAACTACATATTGTGTTACCTCATAAACACCGGGTTTAAAATCTTTATGTACTGTGGTTATTTTACTCTCCCGGGCATATTGCAGTGTTTCATAAAATGATTTACCCAACAGGAATACAATGGCCACTTTAATAATTATCCTTGATACACGCATCCATTTTTTAGTAAGCGGGTAATGATAAACAGCGCAGGCTGCGGCTTCTTTATTTAAAACAAAAAAGCAGGCTATTCTGCGGTACTCATTTGCCAGCAGGTATAAACACAATAAAACCAAATTCATGGAATACAGTTTTACCGGTATATCATAACAGAGATTAAGCATCATTACATTGATGAAAACTGCTGTGGCAATCAATGCGCCCATGGTAGCGGTTCGCCTGTATAATAATAACACAGCCACCAGCACTTCCATCACACCCGAGAATATTTCATAGGGAGCTGAATAACCTATAAAGAGCCAGGAAAAACGCATGGGCAAAAGATCGCCAAGTGGAGTAGCAAGATGGCTAAGCATGGGGAAGGGCATTTGCAATGCAAATATTTTTTGAATGCCGTAACCAAAAGCAATAAGGGCCACCGAATACCTGGTGAAGAGGCACAATAAGTAATTCAGTTGCCTGTAGCTTTTTCTTCTCCAGTCTGTAAGCGACCATATGATGGCGCCCATGCCGGCAACAACCAGCATAAAATAATTTGCAGCCCAGGCAAAGGATGTATCGCCACTTCCGTTAAAAACAGGCTTTACATGTTTTATATTAAAGACACGGAAAAAATGTTCATTGGCTTTAATAACCGCCCATTCAACCAACTGGTTATACAGGTCTATAAGATAACCCACACCCGGTATGATGGACAGCGAATCCCATGGGCTGGTGTACAGTATGATATAAATAAAAAAGAAACGGAACCCTATTTTTTGGAGCAATGTCCACGAACCGTTCTGCTGTGGTAAGGTATCTTGCATATCATTGTTTTGGTTATTAAATATATCAATAGTTTTTTCAAATTCATTATCCTTTTCATGTTTCTGCCCGCCCGGCCTTCTGCCGTTTGGACGGGGATGCTTAATATGTTCGGCTACGCAGGCAAAAACAATACTAACAATAAAGACTTTCAATTTTGGAAACAAGAATATCATCCTATTGAATTAAACACAGCCGAAAAATTAAAACAAAGGCTTGATTATCTACATGAAAACCCGGTAAGAAGTGGATTGGTTTGGGAGCCCTGGCATTATAAATACAGCAGTGCCATTGATTAGTATACTAATGAGCATGGGTTGCTAAAAATTGAATATTTGTAACCCTGAATCCGGAAACAATCCGGCAGATTCAAAAGGCACAAGAGCTCCCCATAATCATCTCGTTAAACAATAAGCAATACCTATGGGAACCTTGCCCAGTAAGAAGATTGATGCGGCGTACAACAGCAGCCGGCGGCGCTCACGGGTGCATCAGTTGGCCTGCGTGAGTTACGTTACACCAACATCTGCGGAATAATAGCAGCCGGCAAAATGGAACTAAATAATTAAATCATTATTGTAATGGATCCAGGAAACTAAAAACTATTCGTTGTCTGCTGATCTTACAACTATCTACAGAAGAAGCATTAATAACTTCAGCTTGTTTTGAAGATAAATTATAGAAAAAATAAAACTTTTCTGTTTTACCTGCATACACTAATGAATCAGTTGTTGCTTTTATCTTATCTTTTAAATACAAAACAACCTGATCCCGTTCAGAAGGCTTTTTTATGATTTTATAAGCTTTAATATAAGCAGGCACAACAACCATAACAGTGATAATAAGTACCGGAACAGTATATTTAATTATTAAGAAGTAATTTTTACCAAATGCAGGCCATCCCGATTGCTTAGAGAATTGATCTGACAATTTTACTGCATATAACCACCCAACATCAAGACAAAAAGCTAAAGCATAAATTATGTAGATAAAAACAGAACTGGTAAACAAAAAACGTCTTGTCTGATCGAAATATAAACTGAAAAAAAGTAAACTTCCAATACCAGAAACAGCCATAATAATAAAGATATTTCGCTTATAAAAATTTGATTCATTTACAAATTCCCGGGCTACCAGAAATATTAGAAGAAACAAAAGAATTTGAAAGAGATTTTTGAGAAAGAAAAAAACGTACTCATTCCAGGCTGCGTATTCAAGAATATCTATTCCAAAAATGTAATAATAAAAAAAAGCGTTCATTATACCCATCAAAACGAAAATTGTTGTAATTGCTGAGATAACTTTGAAAATATCTTCTTTTTCAATTTTCATATAGCAGTTTAATATGTAAATTAATTATTTTTTCCATTTTCTTTCACAGTGGTTCGTGGCTTCAGGAACCATCTATACTTTGATAAAGGCTTCCTAAAGGTATGCAGTACACTGCGCCAGGGGGGCAAACACTTAAGCCAGTTCCCCTTCGGGCCCCAACAGCACGGAGGCTAAAACTTAATAAACGATTGCGTTGTCTTCAACAGATCCCCCGTGATCTCAATCAATTGTAAATAATATTTTCCCGGTGCTAACAGGCTTACTTCCATGTTAAACACATTAGTACCAGGTGAAACAGCATGATACTCCCTTTTTACTTCCCTGCCGGCATTATCAATGATCTTTATCCAGGCCTTTCCTGCTATTGCCGCAGTAATAAAAACCTGCATATTATCATATGCCGGATTGGGACGTAAAACAACAGGGGGTTGCAAACTAACAGGCAAAGGAATATCTATTGTTACTATGTTGGAGTAAATATCGGGGCCACTAATACCCACCAGTTTAAGCCGGTACCAGATTGGTGACACATTCAATGCGGTCATATTCGGATCTGTAAAATTGTATTGATGCGTGCCCGGTGTATTTGAAGGAGCAACGGTTCCGATATCTGCAAAGCTGGTACCGTCAATGCTTCTTTGTACCACCAAATTAGCCAGGTTATTCTCGTTGATCGTTTTCCAATCCAGCAACACATCATTGTTTTGGAGGTGGCCGTTAAATTCAAGCAGGCTGGTTACCGGAACTGCACTTGTATTTACTACAAATAATTCTTCACCGGTGCTATCAGTATACGCCTGCAGTAACAACAATC
>JANNYY010000136.1:0-10175 GCA_031410355.1 Chitinophagaceae bacterium
GGTGCATGTGGCTTAACTTCTTCTCTTGCAGCAGGCGTACAAGCATACATAGCTTCCAGTATGTGCATACGGCCTTTTTTAGCCTGTGCCAAAGCCTGGCGCATTACATCCATGCTTAAACCGTCTACTTTAATATCCATTTGTACACCGCAAATTCCATCACGGGTTCCGGTAACTTTAAAATCCATATCTCCCAAATGATCTTCATCACCAAGTATATCGGTTAAGATGGCAAAATCATCACCTTTTTTAATCAATCCCATGGCAACACCACTAACATGTTTTGCCAAAGGCACACCTGCATCCATTAACGCTAATGAACCTGCACAAACTGTAGCCATGGATGAGGAACCATTACTCTCCAAAATATCACTTACTACCCTTACCGTGTAAGGATAATCTTTGCCTGGCATCATTTTCTTTAAAGAACGCATAGCCAGGTTACCATGACCAACTTCCCTGCGGCCAACGCCTCTCATCATTTTAACCTCGCCGGTTGAAAATGGTGGGAAATTATAATGTAAAAAGAAGTTTGTATAATCAGATTTGTTTGCGCTTTCTACCAGCAATTCATCTAACGGAGTTCCTAAAGTAACGGTTGTAAGTGATTGTGTTTCACCTCTTGTAAATAAAGCTGAACCATGCGGAGTTGGTAAATTATCAATCTCCATTTCTAATTGACGAATTTCTTCTGTACCACGGCCATCAAGGCGCTTTCTGCTTTCAAGAACCATATCACGTACCACATAATATTGCAGTTCGCCGGTGTAATGGCCTATTAAGGCCTTGTCTTCGTCTGGTAATTCGGTACCTAAAAATTCAACCACTTCCTGGTGTAATGCTTTATATGCGTCGCTTCTTTCGTGCTTTGCAGATGCAGAAGCAGAGATGGCATGCATTTTATCTTTTGCATATTCAGTGATCTTAGCATTCAGTTCTTCGTTGCGGTAAGGTTTGGTGTAATCTCTTTTGGTATTACTTCCAACCAAATCCCTTAATTGTTCCTGTGCTTTAACCTGTAATTGTATAGCAGCATGACCGGCTTCAATAGCGTTGATCAGGTCTTCTTCCTGGCACTCGTTACTTTCGCCTTCAACCATCATAATGTTCTTATCAGTAGCAGCAATCAGAAATTCAAAATCAGATACTGCAAGCTGGCTACGGGTTGGGTTGATGATCAATTCGCCATTGATACGTCCTACACGAACTTCAGAAATAATTTCCTGGATGGGAATATCTGAAACAGCCAATGCTGCAGATGCAGCCAAACAAGCCAGTGAATCGGGCATTACTTCATCATCGGATGAAATAAGTGACACCAACACCTGCACTTCGCATAAATAATCCTCGGGAAACAAAGGCCTTAAAGCCCTGTCGATTAATCTTGAGGTAAGAATTTCGTAATCATTTAAACGGGCTTCTCTTTTAAAGAATGAGCCCGGGATACGGCCTGCAGAACCAAATTTTTCCTGGTAATCTACCGATAATGGAAAAAATCCTTGTCCGGGTTTGGGTTCTTTGTTTGCAACAACGGTTGCCAGTAAAATGCAATTGCCCTGGCGAACGGTAACTGAACCATCGGCCTGGCGGGCCATTTTACCTGTTTCGATAGTTACCATACGGCCACCACCTATATCAAATGTGATTGATTTTGGGTTTAATAAAGACATAATTCGATTTTGGATTTGAGATTGACGATCGCAGATTTAATTGAAACCGTAAACTCTGATGATTAAATACTGTAAAAAGAATAATTCCCAACTAAGAAAAACAGTTGGGAATTAAAATATTTACATGGTGGATAGTTTATTTACGTAAACCTAATTTCTCAATTAAAGCCCTGTAACCGGTAAGGTCGTGTTTGCTGAGGTAAGTTAGTAAACGCTTGCGTTGTCCTACCATCATCATCAGGCCTCTTTGCGAAGAGAAATCTTTTTTGTTGGTTTTCAGGTGGTTTGAAATGTGGTTGATACGCTCTGTTAATAAGGCGATCTGGCCTTCAATTGAGCCTGTGTTGGTAGCTTTTGCTCCAAAGCTTGTGAAAATGTCTGCTTTTTTTTCGATTGTTAAATACGGCATCTTTGTTTTTTTAATAACGTCTTTGTTATGTTTCTTTTTTAAATTGGTGGCAAAAGTAAGTAGAAATATTGATTTTTAAGCGGCAGTTTAAGGTTTTTTTTTGAATATTGCCAATATATGAACTCCTCATTTGCTATAATCGGTTGCGGAAGAATTGCAAAGCGCCATGCTGAGCAAATTGTTATGCATGGAAAACTTACTGCAATTTGTGATATAATACCTCATAAAGCTGATGAATTAGCAAAACTATACCAGGCAAAAGCCTATTATTCAATTGAAGAATTGCTAAAACACGAAACGGCCTTGCACATAGTGAGTATTTGCACCCCCAACGGCTTGCATGCCTCCCACTCCATTTTAGCCCTGGAAGCAGGGTACCATGTGCTTTGTGAAAAACCCTTGTGTATTAATGTTGAGGATGGGAAAAAGATGATTGCCGCTGCCGAAAAGGTGGGTAAAAAACTCTTTGTTGTTAAGCAAAACCGCTATAATCCGCCAGTTAAATTTTTAAAAGAGTTGATTTTAAATGGCAGTTTGGGAAAGATTTACAGTTTTCAGATAAACTGTTTCTGGAACAGGCCCGAAGCTTATTACACTGATTGGAAAGGAAGTAAAGGACTGGACGGGGGTACTCTTTTTACGCAATTCAGTCATTTTATTGATTTACTGTATTGGTTTTTGGGCGATGTTGCCGCAGTTAAAACAACCAGTAAAAATTTTGCACACCCAACCATTGAATTTGAAGATACCGGTATTGTTCTGTTTGAAATGGAAAGCGGCGCTATTGGCTCATTAAATTATACAGTAAACAGTTTTGAAAAAAACATGGAAGGCTCTTTTACGGTTTTTGCAGAAAAGGGAACAATAAAAATTGGTGGTCAATACTTAAATGAACTGGAATATTGCAAGGTTGCAGGAATAACTCAACCTGATCTTCCTAAAGGCAATCCTGCAAATGGTTATGGCTTTTACCAGGGCAGTATGAGCAATCATGATAAAGTTTACGAGAATTTAATGATTGCCCTGGAGAATGATAAACATGAATTTGCAAGTGCGGAAGATGGGTTGAAGACGGTGGAGATTATCGAAAAAATTTACAAAAACCTGTGAATACGACTATCATTTTCACTGTAACAACAGATCTTTCCTACGACCAGAGAATGATAAGGATTTGTGCATCGCTTTCAAAAGCCGGATATGATGTAAACTTGGTAGGCCGAAAAATGAAATCTTCAATTCCTTTATCAACTCAATCCTACAAACAAAAAAGAATTAGCTGCCTCTTCGAAAAAGGAAAACTATTTTATGCCGAATATAATATCCGCCTGTTTTTTTACTTGTTGTTTAAAAAGATGAATTGTATTTGCGCCATAGATTTGGATACGATCCTGCCTTGCTATTTTATCTCCCAAATAAAAAAAACAAAAAGAGTTTACGATGCGCATGAATTGTTTTGCGAAATGAAGGAAATTGTTACCAGGCCCGGCATTTATAAGATTTGGAAAAAAATTGAAGGTTATGCAGTTCCAAAATTTCCAAAGGGGTATACGGTAAACCATCCCATTGCTGATGAATTTAAAAAAATGTACGGGGTAGATTATGAAGTGATCAGGAACATTGCTTTACTAAAGGAAATAAACCCCGTTGAAAAAAAAGAAAAATTCATTCTTTACCAGGGAGCAGTTAATGAAGGCCGCAGTTTTGAAACCCTTATACCGGCTTTTAAGGACATCAACTGCAAATTAATAATTTGCGGCGATGGTAATTTTATGCAGCAGGCAAAGCAACTGGTTGTTACAAATAATTTACACGATAAAGTAATTTTTAAAGGCAAGATAAAACCTGATGAATTAATCGCAATTACACGACAGGCATATATTGGTATCACCCTGTTCGAAAACAAAGGATTAAGTAATTATTATTCATTAGGCAACCGCTTTTTTGATTACTTGCATGCTGGCATTCCACAACTCTGCGTAAATTATCCTTTGTATAAAGAAATAAACGACCAATTGCCAATTGCAGTATTAGTTGATGATATCAGCCCAAAAAATTTAGCTGCCCAACTGAACAATTTACTTGTAAATGAGGTTTTGTATCATGAGTTGCAGCAAAACTGTATAAAGCTGCGGCAAACTTTAAACTGGCAGAACGAAGAAAAAAAATTGATTCAGTTTTATAAAAACCTGGTTGGATAAGCACCTTCATATAGTAACCCATGATGTTCCCTGGCCTGCTGATTACGGCGGCGTCATTGATGTGTTTTATAAAATAAAATCCCTGCATCATCAGGGTGTAAAAATTCAGCTCCATTGCTTTAGTAAAGATCGAAAACCACAGGAAGAACTAAATAAATACTGCCAGTCAGTAACTTATTATCAGCGTAAAACAAACAGCGGCAGTTTTTCTTTAAGCCTCCCCTTAGTTGTAAACAGCAGGGTCAGCGAAGATTTGATAAATAACCTGCAAAATGATGATCACCCCATTTTACTCGAAGGCATTCATTGCACTTACTACTTACATACTTGCAGGCTTAAAAACAGGAAAGTAGTAGTAAGATTGTTTAACGCCGAGTTTGAATATTACCGGCAACTGGCAAAGCATGAAACCAACTTATTTAAAAAACTATATTATTTACACGAAAGCAGGCTGTTAAAAAAATATGAACATGCGCTTGCACATAAAGCAACATTTTTAGCCTTAAGTAAACAGGATGTAGATTTATATCAGCAGATCTTTAAAACGCCCAAAATTCATTACCTCCCCGTTTTTTTACCATACACTTTAGCCGTTGGTAAGGAAGGCAAGGGTTGCTTTTGCCTCTATCATGGCAATTTAGGCATCAACGAAAATGAAAAAGCTGCAATTTGGTTATTGCAACATGTTTTCAACAAACTAACATTACCATTTGTAATTGCGGGTAAAAATCCCTCAAAAAAATTACAGCAACTTGCGCATGATCATCAGCATACCTGCCTGGTTGCAAACCCTACCGATAAAGAAATGCAGGATATGATCTGCAAAGCACATGTGCATGTTTTGCCATCATTAAACAATACCGGGATAAAGTTAAAATTATTAAATGCCATGTTTAATGGAAGGCATTGTTTGGTTAATAAAGCAGGGGTTGAAGGCTCGGGACTGGAAACATTTTGTCATATAGCAGATGATGAAAAATCTTTTCAGCAAAAAATTGCAGATTTATACATGCAGCCTTTTACCGAACAGGAAATAGAACAACGGCAGGGTTTGCTGCAAACAATATATAACAATGAAGTAAATGCCAAAAACCTTATGACATTTCTATGGTAGCGTTATCCCAAACCTTTCCCAATTCAGTTTTAATAGTTCGTGCCGGAAATTTTTTAATAACCATATAATCATGTGTAGCCATAATGATGGTGGTGTTATAATCTCTGCAGATATGAAAAAGCAACTGCATAATTTCATCACTCGTTTCAGGGTCAAGGTTGCCGGTTGGCTCATCAGCCAATATTAATTTAGGAGAATTTAATAAGGCCCTCGCCACATCCATACGCTGCTGCTCGCCACCACTTAATTCAAAAGGCATTTTAAAACCCTTTGTTTTCAATCCCACTTTTTCCAGTACATCGGCAATTTTTTCACTCATCAGTTTCTCATCTTTCCAGCCGGTGGCTTTCAGTACAAACCGCATATTTTCAATCACATTCCTGTCGGTAAGCAATTGAAAATCCTGGAAAACCACGCCCAGGTTACGGCGTAAAAAAGGAACCGTCTTCCAGGTCAATACTTTTAAATCGTGACCTACAACCCAGCCCTCTCCTTCTCTTAAATGCAGATCGCCGTACATGGTTTTTAATAAACTGCTCTTGCCGGTTCCTGTTTTACCAACCAGGTACACAAACTCACCCTTATCTACTGAAATGTTTACATCACTTAAAACAAGACTGTCGCCCTGGTAAATATTTACATGCTTTAATTCAACTATTGATTGAGACATCTGCGTTTTGGGTTTTGTGTTTTTAGTTTTGTGTTACAGGCATTTGTATTTTATGGCATCATCGTTGTGAACTTGTTCTGTTCTTCTTTTCTTTTGGTAAAAGGAAAGAAGAATCTCTCTTGTACAGCATACTATTATTCAACTTTTACCTATGCGTATTTTTTCCGTGCCTCTGTGCTTCCGTGGCAATACTTGCAAATTTAGCTTTTACCACTTCAGTATTAAAAATTAATTTCTTCACCAATTGTTAAAAAATATGTGTAACTAAAAAAATAGTTGTTAAACTAAATAATTAGTTTTATGTTTACATTATCAAGCATAAAACATTTTAAAAATGAAAATTTTAACCAAAGCCGAAGAGCAGATCATGCAGGTAATATGGAAGCTGGATAAAGCTTTCCTGAGAGAAATTATTGATGATCTCCCTGCACCCAAACCACATAATAATACCGTAGCCACCATAATTAAAATTTTGGTTGATAAGGAATTTGTTGGTATTACAGTATTTGGAAGAACACACCAATACTATTCATTAATAAGTAAGGAAGCTTACAGCAAAAACACCATGAAGAGTTTTGTAAAAGGTTATTTTGAAGGTTCGTTCAGTAATGCTGTATCCTTTATGGTAAAAGAAAACAATTTAAGTGTAGAAGACCTGGAGATGCTGTTGAAGCAATTGAAGAAACGTTGATCGTTACAATCAAGGTTGTTCGTTGTTGGTGGCTCGTTGTCCGTCCAGCGGACTCATTGAGTTCAAAAGCCGAACAACGCTCAACGAACAACTAACAACGTCAAAAAAATATTAGTCTAATTAAAATTCGAAGTTATGCTCCCCTTATTTTGGTATATGCTGAAAGTAATTATCTGCTCAGGCATTTTATTTGGGTATTACTGGTTTTTTCTACGAAACAAAATATTTCATCAGTATAACCGCTTTTATTTGCTGGCAGCTATGCTCTTGTCGTTGTTATTACCCCTGGTTAAAATAAATTTTTGGCAGCCGGCTTCACAGTCAAACCAGGCTATACGTGTATTACGGGCTGTGTCGGTTGGTGATGAATACATGAACAATATTGTAATTACAGCCCACAGAAACACCTGGAGCCTTGAGCAATTATATACCGTGGTTTACTGCCTTGTATCCCTCATTTTCTTTTTAATAATGCTTCGTACTTTCTTCCTCATCCGTGCCCTTTTGAAAAGATATCCTGTACAGCAGGTTGAAGAAGTAGCTTTTGTAAATACTGAAGACGACAGCACACCATTTTCATTTTTAAAATACATCTTCTGGAACAGCAGCATTGATATAAATACCAGTACCGGCAGGCAAATTTTTAAGCATGAAGTTGCCCATATACAGGAAAAACATACGCATGATAAACTGTTTGTAAATATCATCCTCATCTTTTGCTGGTGTAATCCTTTCTTTTGGCTTTACCGCAAAGAACTGAATATGATACATGAATTTATTGCTGATAAAAAAGCCGTGGAAGATAGTGATACAGCCGCTTTTGCCGCTATGATCTTACAGGCCGCTTATCCAAAACACCGTTTTGAACTCACCAATAACTTTTTCTATTCACCTATAAAACGCAGATTGATGATGTTAACCAAAAACAAAAATCCCAGGGTAAATTACTTTGGACGAATAATGGTATTGCCATTGGCTTTATTGGTCTTTGCTGCTTTTACATTTAAGGCAAAAACCAATAGCTCATTATATCATGGTAAAAAAATTACTGTGGTTATAGATGCAGGACATGGTGGCCAGGATTTGGGCGCAAGCAGCACAAATGGAATTTATGAAAAGGATTTAACGCTTGCTATTGCAAAAAAAGTAAAGGAACTAAACGGTAACGATGCTATTGAAGTTATTTTAGTGAGAGATGGAGATGTATTTATGAATCCTCAGCAAAAAGTAACATTTGCTAAAAGCAAAAATGCTGACCTGTTTATTTCTTTTCATATTGATAATGGCCCAAAAGAGTCGGCCAATACCAAAACGGGCATGGCGGTCTTTGTAGCAAAAGATGAATTTGCAAATACCGGAAAGAGTAAAATTTTAGCATCGGCCATTATTAACGAGTTCAGTAATAATTATGCACTGCCGGTAATGCCACAACCAAACCAGCGCCAGGGTGGAGTTTGGATATTACAAGCCAACGCTTGCCCAACAGTATTGATAGAAGCAGGGTTTATTAACAATGAAAAAGACCTGGCATATTTACAAACATCAGCAGCAAAAGAAGCCATTGCAAAAAATGTATTGACGGCTATTGAAAAGTATGCCAACGCAAATAATATAACAAACAATACAGTCAAAAAAACAGAAATCAGTTTGCTAAACAAAGCATTCTTAAAAGATACTTTTCCAAATAAGAACATAAATATTACGATACCAAAAGGCAAACAACCGATTTATTATTTAGATGGAGGACAAGTTGATAGTACTACTGTACACAAACTCAACCCGAATGATATTGCCAGTATTGATGTACTTAAAGATGCTGCTGCTGTTGCACAATATGGCGATAAAGGGAAAGATGGTGTAATTCTTATTAAAACAAAAAGCTATAAACAAATCACACCGGGCGATGATGCTGATACCGAAAATGCATTGTATGTAATTAATGGAAAAATTATTGGCAAAGGCAAAGCAGTAAATTCTGATATAGATAAAATAATTGCAGAAAAAGTATATGTAAAATGGTTAAAAAGAACTGAAGCCATTGCTAAATATGGAAAAGAAGGTGCCGATGGCGCTTGTGAAGTTTCCTATATCAATGGGGAAATAATCAAGATTGCAGGTAATAGTAAAGCCACTAATGATCTTGCTACTAACCAGGAACCAAAAATTTATTTAGGTAATTATGGTGGTGGGATAATAAAATTGGATTACCTGAAAAGCATAACAGAAATCAGTTTATCCGATGACTACTCTTTAGTTAGTTGCGCTGTTTGGATTGTAGGTCCGGGAATTGGTAATAATGCAGTGCAAGTATCACTCAACTCAAAATCGCTTTCTCCTGCTTCAGAATATCTTGGCCGCTGTAAAACTGGAGCTCAAATTGTTTTTGATAATGTGCAACTAAAAGATAAAGATGGTAAAATATTTAAAATGAAAGATCCTCCCGTATTTTCTGTGGCGGATGAAAGTGACTATAAAGTATTTACACAGGTTGAACAAAACCCACAATTCACCGGCGGCCAGGAAGCCTGGTTAAAATATTTGCGGGCAAATCTAAAAGTGAACACGCCGGTTGACAACGGCGCAAAAGCTGGTATATATAAAGTGGTATTGAATTTCATCGTTAATGCAGATGGGAGTTTAAGTGATATAAAATGTGAAACCGATCCGGGCTTTGGTATTTGTACGGAAGCTATCAGATTTATCAAAACCACTCCCAAATGGCAACCCGCAGTGCAAAACGGCAGGAAAGTAAATGCTTATATGAAACAGCCGATCACTTTTTTAGTTGAGGAATAGGCATGAATAATTATAGTAGAGAGAGATGACCTTAGTATAAGTGTCATCTCTTTTTTTTATCAATACCTGATTTCTTCATCCTTCAACCTAATTACCAATTCCTGCTTCTCACTTTCTTCTACCCTGCCAATAACCTGGGACGCAATGCCAAATTCATTCGCTGCACTAATCATCGTATCAGCATCTGCAGCATCGCAATAAATTTCCAGGCGGCAGCCCATGTTAAACACTTCGTACATTTCTTTATTATTGCTGCCACTGTTTTGTTTAATGATGTTGAATATTTCAGGAGGTTCAAATAAATTATCTTTTACCACTTTTAAGAACCGGGGTTTTGTTTCACCGTCAGACGAGACGTCAGACGGTGGCAGGTATTTCATGCATTTTGTTTGCCCGCCACCGCTGCAATGAATAAGGCCGTGTATTTTATCAAAATGATTTTCAAGTAACCCTTTCATCACCGGGGCGTAGGTTCTGGTAGGGCTTAAAAGAAGTTGTCCGATGGTTGTGGCAAGTTGATCGTTGAACGTTATTCGTTGTTCGTGTGTGGAGGCTTGGTCCTTTCCGATCAACGGCCAACGAACAACGTTCAACGAATCAGTCAGGCGATGCTTTCCTATATAAACT